>JBILUB010000179.1:0-5637 GCA_044371245.1 Opitutaceae bacterium | reverse complement strand
TGGCGTCCGCCGCGCCGCCGGTTAC
This sequence comes from Opitutaceae bacterium, assembly GCA_044371245.1. GTDB lineage: Bacteria > Verrucomicrobiota > Verrucomicrobiia > Opitutales > Opitutaceae > IMCC26134_A. The sequence goes on along the minus strand of JBILUB010000179.1, from coordinate 5,612 downwards.
GCAAAAAATCCCGGTAGAGCGTGGTGAAAAGCCAGGTCTTGGCGCGGGCGCCGTCGCGCAGCGTGTGGCCCTTGGTGGCCCAGACGTAGAAGGTCTGCTGCACCAGATCGCACGCATCCGCCTCGTTCCGCGCGAGGCTGAGCGCGAAGCGGTAGAGCGCGGAGTAGTGGCGATCGACGAGTTGGGTGAAGGCTGGATCAGCCATACGGAGTGGGAGCCCACACCGGCCGCTTTATTCCCCGGAAGTTTTCCCGGTACCGGGAAGGCGGGCTCCGCCGCCGCCGCGAGCAGCCCCGACGCGGCGGTGGAGTCAGGGCATGACCCGCCGCGGGGGTCGCTCAGATGGAGAAATCCTCCTTGCCGCTGACCTCGTGCAGACCGCACTCCCGCTTCAGCCCTCCGAAACGGGTCTGCTCCTCGGTCTGTCCGGGCTGCAGCGGAGCGCTGCTGTGCCAGTCGCCGACCGAAACGTAATTCTTATCCCACAACGGGTGGTAGGGCAGCCCGTGGTCGGTGAGGTAGCGGTGCAGGGTGCGGTTATCCCAATCCAAAATCGGATGGATTTTCGTGATCTTGTTTTGCACCTGCACATAGCCCAGGGCCTCCCGGGTCGAGGCCTGCACGCGGCGCAGGCCGGCCAGCCAAGCCCTCGCTCCCAGTTCGCGGACCGCCCGATCCATCGGCTCGACTTTGTTTTCGAGGTTGTAGGCTTTTAGGCCCTCCAAACCGAGTTCCCAGCGGCGCCCCTCGAGCGCTTCCTGCTGCGCGGGCGTGCGCTTCGCCGTGTAGGTGTGGAGATTCAGGTCCAGACGCCGGGTCAACTCCTCCGCGAAACGATAGGTCTCCGGGAAAAGGTACCCCGTATCGATGAAGACGATCGGGATGCCCGGCGCCACCCGCGTGGCGAGGTGCAGCATCACCGCCGACTGAATGCCAAAACTGGTCGTCAGGATCAGTTTCTCCCCAAACTCCGCCACGGCCCACCGCACCCGTGCCTCGGCGGAAAGGGTGCTCAGGTCAGGCGCCAACAGCGCATTCTCGCGACTCATGGACCATTGTTGAGTGATTTAGGCAGAAAAGTAAAGTAAGCAGCCGCCGGTGTCCCAAAGCTCACTCCCAAACGCGTCGTGCTCACGCGGCGGCGGCCTGCACCCCTGAGCCCGCTCGGGCGCGAACAATCGGACACCGCCCTTGACTCGGCCTCGGGCCGGCGGCTAGGCCTTTTCCTTTTCACGAGACAAACCCAACGCCCAAACCCGCTTCCCCATGCCCGCAGCCAACGACATCCGCAAAGGCCAAGTCATCAAGTTCAACGGCGAGGCCCATCTCGTCATGGAGACCCAGCACCGCACCCCGGGCAACCTGCGCGCCTTCGTGCAGATGAAGATGCGTAACCTGCGCTACGGCAAATCACTCGATCAGCGCTTCAACTCGACCGACACCGTCGAGGTCCTGCCCACCGAGCACAAGACCCTCGAGTTTTCCTACGCCGATCGCGACACCTTCGCGTTCATGGACCCCGAGTCCTACGAGACGGTCGAGCTGCCCTCCACTCTCATCGGCGAAGCCAAGAACTACCTCGTGCCGAACGGCAAAGTCGACGTGCTCTACGTCGACGACAAACCGCTCACCATCGAGCTCCCCTCCTCCGTCACCCTGAAGGTGACCGAAAGCGCCGACGGCGTGAAAGGCGACACCGCCTCGAACGTCCAAAAACCCGCCACCCTCGAAACCGGCCTGATCGTGCAAGTGCCGCTCTTCATCAAGGAAGGCGAGCTCCTGAAAATCTCCACCGCCGACGGCTCTTACATGGGTCGCGCCTAAGAATAAAGAGGCGCTCGTCTCGCTGGCCGCGCCCGCGCCACGCACTTTCGCGGCCCCACTAGGATCCGCCGCCCGATTCGCCTCCGCCTCGTTTTCACGGCCGCAACTCCGCCATCGACCACCGCCTCCCCCTCACGGGAGGCGGATTTTTTGCGCCCGGCCTCGGACTGGGACCGCCCCAACGCGGGCCCACCCCGCCCCGCATCCATAAAAAAGCGGCGGGCGCGTCCATCGCTCCCGCCGCACCGAAATCCGGAAAAAACAAACTCAGCGCACGGTCACCGGGATGGTGATCTCGCCCGTTTCACCGTAGCCCTTGAGAAACAGATTTCCCACGCCGGGCTTACCGCCCTGCACCTGCACGGTCACCGAGCTGCTACCCTCCGGCACTACCACCTCGGGCATCACCACGCTCTCCGGGATGTCGGTGGTCACGTCCAGCAACTGACCACCCATCGGCGCGGGCGAGGGGATGGTGAAAGTCATCGACTGGGATTGACCGGTGACGAGCGACAAGCGGCCGGGAGTCACATCCAGCACCGCGGGATCGACCCGGAAAGTGCCGATCGGCGAGGTGCCGGCCGCGCCCTCGAGGGTGACGCGATAGTTGCGCCCCGTCTCGACCGCGGGCACGAAAAAGCCCAGCGCATTGGGCGATTCGTAGGTCGTGCGCACCGGCTCGCCGTCAAACTTGACCACGTCCGCACTGCCAAAACCACGCCCCACCACGCTGATGCGGGCGCCGACCGGGCCCCGGTTCGTCTCCATCGACAACACGTAGCGACCGACCACGCGCGTGCGGGTGATATCCGTGTAATCCTGACGACGGACGATGCCCGCCGGCGTCTCCACCGCATAGTCGACGGTGTAGTAGTAGGCCAACTCGTCGCGTCCCGCCGGCAGCTGGAACTCGTACTCAAAAACATTTCTGCCGAGCGCGCCGCTATCCATCTCGTGAATCTGCCCATCGATCACGATCCGGGCCTTGAGGCTGTCCTCGATCACCTTCGTGGACTTCGGCGTCACGCGCAGGGCGAAGGTGTAGATGCGCGAGGGATTCTCGGGCAGCACCTTTGGCGTGAGGTCCGTGAGCTTCAGGTCGCAGCCCGCCAAAAGAGCGAGAGCGGCGGCGCAAAACAGAGTACGGAGGAAGCGGGGTAGCTTGGGAACGGATTGGTGGTGCATCGCAGGATGGGAATCGAGTAAGCCGAAAGCAGTAATGTCCAACCTGTCCCTGGCAAAGCCGGAAATCACCGGCGGCTCGCTCGACCCGGCTTTTTTCCAAAGTCCGCTCGGCCTCTACGTGCACGTCCCCTTCTGCGCCAGCACCTGCGACTTTTGCGCGTTCTACCAGACCACCCCCACCCGCGCCGGCGTCACCCGCTACCTCGAACAAATGCGCCGCGAAGCCGCGCTCGTGACCTGGCGTCGCCGGCCGGACACGATTTTTTGGGGCGGCGGCACACCCGGGCTCCTCGCCCCCGAGGACCTAATCACCCTCGGCTCGCTCATGCTCGAGATCGGCGGCGGCCACCCGCCCGCCGAGTGGACCGTGGAGCTCGCGCCCGCCTCCGTCACCGAGGCGCGACTGAGCGCCCTCCGCGAGCTCGGCGTGACCCGCGTGTCCATGGGCGTGCAAAGTTTTTCCCCGCCCCTGCTCGAGGCCCTAGGCCGCCAGCACACCCGCGAGCAGATCTTCCGCGCTTACGATCGCCTGCGCGCGGCCGGTTTCCCCAGCGTGAACCTCGACCTCATGTTCGCCCTGCCCGGCCAGGACGAGGCCGCACTCGTCGCCGACCTGCGCGAGGCCGTCGCCCTCGCCCCCGACCACCTTTCCACCTACTGCCTGACCTTCGAGGAGGACACCAAACTCTGGCTCAAACTCTCCCAAGGACGGGTGAAACTCGACCCCGCCCACGAGGCCAGGCTCTACGAACGCGCCTGGGACGAGCTCGCCGCCGCCGGCTACGAACAGTACGAGGTTTCCAACTTCGCCCGCGCCGGACACAGCTGTCTCCATAATCTGAATACCTGGAAGATGCACGAATGGATCGGCCTCGGCCCCTCCGCCGCCGGCCAGCACGCCGGACTGCGCGGCGCCAACCCCTCCGACCTCGAGCTTTGGGGCGCCCAGCTCGAAGCCGGCCGGCGCATGACCGAGGACCGGGTCAACCTCAGCCCCGCCCTGCTCGCCGAGGACGCCCTCGTCTTTGGCCTGCGACTCAACGCCGGCGTCCAGCCCTCCGCCCTCCAGACCCGTTTCCCCGGCCTCCTCGGCTGGCCGACGATCGACGCCACCTTCGCCCGCCTGATCGACGCCGGCCTGCTCGAGCTCGCGCCGCCACCCGCCACCGCGGCCCCGGCCCCGCCCCCGGCGCCCACCTACCGCCTGACCCGCGCCGGACGCCTCCTCGCCGACGGCGTCGGCGCCGAGCTCATGGGCGCGCTAAGCGACGCCTGACCCCACCCCGCCCACCCCCGGCTCGAGAGCGAACGGACAGCGAACGGGTGGATTCTTAGGTATCTTGGTAAAGTTACCGAATAAAATATTTGCCCCTCGCACGAAGGCGGGGAAGTTTTCACCTTTTCGCCGATTTTCATTCGCCCGGGCGCCTCACGCGCCCTTCTTCCCCTCGCCCCGATTTCTCCGCCATGTCCACCGCACCCGCCCCCGCCAAACCCCTCGTCGCCAACGAGGGCATCAAGTCCGCCTCGCAGCACCTGCGTGGCAACCTCAAGGCGGAGTTCACCGACCTGTCCACCCCCCACGTCACGCCCGACGCCGAGCAGCTCATCAAGTTTCACGGCACCTACATCCAGGACGATCGCGACCAACGCCTCGCCCTCAAAAAAGCCGGCCAGGACAAAGCCTGGTCCTTCATGCTCCGCGTCCGCCTGCCCGGCGGCAAAGCCACCCCGCAACAGTGGCTCGTGCTCGACGCGCTCGCCGCCCAGTACCAGTTCCCCTCGCTCCGCCTCACCACCCGGCAGACCTTCCAGTTTCACGGCGTCCTCAAAGGCCAGATGAAGCCCCTCGTGCAGCGCATGCACGAAGTTCTCCTCGATTCCATCGCCGCCTGCGGAGATGTGAACCGCAACGTCATGGCCCCGGTAAACCCCGAGCAATCCCCCGTGCTCGAACAAGTCTACGCCGACGCCAAGGGCTGGTCCGACTATGCCCTCCCCAAGAGCCGCGCCTACCACGAAATCTTCCTCGACGAAGAGCTCGTCGCCGGCGGCCAGCCCGAGCAGGAGCCCATGTACGGCGACACCTACCTGCCCCGGAAATTTAAGACCGGCTTCGCCGTCCCGCCCTCCAACGACGTCGATGTCTACTCCCAGGACCTCGGCTTTATCGCCGTGATCGAGGGCGGCCAACTCGCCGGCTACGACGTCACCGTCGGCGGCGGACTCGGCATGAGCCATGGCAACGACGAGACCTTCCCCCGCCTCGCCGACACCCTCGGCTTCATCACCCGTGAACAGGTCAATGCAGTCGGCCACGCCGTGATCACCACCCAGCGCGACCACGGCGACCGCACCAACCGCAAACACGCCCGCCTCAAATACACCATCGAGGACCGCGGCATCGCCTGGTTTAAGGCCGAGGTCGAGAAACGCAGCGGCGTCACCTTCGGCCCCGCCCGCGCCGGCCGCTTCACCACCGTCCAAGACCAGCACGGCTGGCACCAAAACGCCGACGGCACCTGGTTCTACGGCCTCCACATCCTCTCCGGCCGCATCATCGACCGCGAGGGCTGGACGATGAAGACCGCCCTCCGCGAGAT
>JBILUB010000178.1:0-5668 GCA_044371245.1 Opitutaceae bacterium | reverse complement strand
TCCGGCTTGGGCGCCTCGGGGAAGTTCTCCGGGTCCACGTCCGAGGCCTCGATCTCGCGCTTGCGGGCCTCGACCATCGGCGGAGGGCAAAACAGCGCGCCATCCACAAACTCGGTGACGTACCCTTCCTTCACCAGATAGCGAAGATCCCCTTTCAAACGGGTGAGTTTCTCCTGCTCCTCCGCCGGTACGGGCGCGGGCGCCTCACCCTCGGCGGGCGCGGGCCGGGGCTCGAGCTTAAGCAGACGCTGGGGCAGCTCGCTCTCCTTCACCATCGGATGGGCCTCGATGAAGGAGATCAGCTGGGTGAGCGACTCGGAGAAGCTCTGGCCGGGCACACGGAAACGCCGCTTCACCGCGCAGACATAGCTGATGCCCTTCGAGCCTTTCTTGAAGATGGTGAAATGCTCGCGGCGGAGGCGGCCGCGCAGCGCGTTCGCGGTGTCGAGCGGGAACCGGCGCTGGGCGGCGAGCGCCCCTTCGACCGCACGGCGGATCTCCGTGCTCTCCGGGATCTGCTCGAGGATGCGGCCGGGGAAACGCAGTTGCTCGACGCTGCGCACCACCCGATCGCGGGCGGTGGTGAGCAGATACTGGCGCGCCTCCTCAAGAGAATCGAAGGAGGGACCGGCCGGCGTTTCCGGCGCGGGCGCGGCAGACTCGACCACGGGAGCGACCTCGGTCGGCGCCACGGTTTCGGCGGCGGGGGCGGCCACCGGAGACTCGGCGGCGGGCTTCGCCGCGGCAGCCCGGGCGGGCGCGGGTTTCCACGTGTAGCGCGTGGCCTTCTTCATTTTCTCCAGCCACTGGGCCACCAGCTCCGGATCCCGCACCGTCTCGATCTTCGTTTTGTAGGCTTCGAGCGACATGCGGATATTGGCCGCATGGTGCTGGGCAAGGATCTGGTTGTAGCGATGATGATTCGGCGGCGCGAGCAGCACACCCGTGATGGTGCAGCGGTTTACCACCTGGAAATTCCCCTTGGGAGCGTCGACTTCGACCTCGGCGGTGTCGAAAAAGCTGCCCAGGTGTTTTTCGAGCACGTGGGAGATGGCCGCATCCTCGCTTTCAAAGGGCAGGCCATCCGGCACCGAGATGAAAAAGGGAGCGGGCTTTACCGGCGGCAGTGTACCGCCCTGCTCCCCGGATTCTTCGGCGGGAGCGCCCGGCCGCGTGCCGGGGCTGATCCGCTGGACGACCGCGACGAAGCGCTCGTTTTTCTCCACCACCGACTTCGCGATGTAGAACAGCTCGAAGGTGCGGCAGGATTTGCGAATCGCCTCGGAGAGCACCTTAAAGCTGCCGTCCTCCGGATAAAACGTGACGGAAAAATGGGGGCTGACGTAGGGGCCGACCGGCTCGCGCGGCCCTCCGCGGAAATCGGGCCGGGGACCACCCTCGCGGCGCGGACCGCGCGGAAGCGAATCGTCCCGCCGACCGCCCTCGAAGCGTGGACGTTCGCCACGCGGTGCCCCACGCTCGTCACGACGCTCGCCGCCCGGACCACGAGGCGCCGCGGAGGGGGGCGGTGCCGCCACCGGAGCCGAGGGGGCCGCGCCCTCGCCGGGCGCCCCCGCGGGGCGACGGAAATCACGGCGATCCCGGCGCGGTGGCGCCTCGCCGCCTTCGCGGCGGGGGCGTTCATCGCGCCGATCGGGTCGAGGACCACCGCCCGGGGAGGATTTCTCCTGCGACCAAGAGGTGCCGAAGCTGAATCCTTGGAGCTGGGACAGATCGAGCTTGTTTAGCCCTTGAGGGGGCGGTTGCGGAGTGGGCGTCTCGTCCATGCGGAAAAAAGCGGGCGTCACTAAGGGGCCTGCGGGCGTTGGTGGGCTGGGGGGCGGATAGGCCTGGCCGGAAGGCACAGTTCGGGCCAGCTTCATGCTGACCGGGGCACAGGCAAGCCGTTTCCCGACGCCGCTCGACCTGCTCTCACACAATCCACTTCGTTCGTTTCCTTCGAACCGAGTCGTTTCCTCCGCGCAAATCGAACCGTGTGGACCGATGCTTGAGCCGTCGTCCCGTCCCGCCAAGGTGGCCCCGCGCGCACATGCTCCTCCGTCTCTCAATCGATTTCCGCCGCAAGCTCCTCCATTGTGGGATCGCGCTCGTGCTCGGCCAATGCCCCGCCGAGGCGGGCGACGGTTACGACAGCGGAGCCGCACCTCGGCAACTCGCGGAGTGGCTCGCGCCGGAGAGCGCGGCGTCCGCTCCCAGAATCGGCACCTGGCTGCGACTGCGCGATATGCACGCCGTGCCCGTCCGCGGCCAACCGGACGACCCCCGCTCGGCCGCCGAGCACGAGAAAGAGATCGAGCGGGCTCGCGCCGCGCTGCTTCGCCTCCGCGAGACGGGCTATCGGCCGCTGGCCCTGATCCGCTGGAGCGGGCCCTGGACCTCGGGAGTACGCTCCAAGGGCGCCTGGGGCGCGCAGGCCCCGCTGGATTTGCGCGAGGCCCACACCCGCGCTCGCCGCTTGGCCGCGACCTACGGCGACCTGATCGAGGCCTGGGAGGTGGAGAACGAACCGGACATCGGTTTTTTCGCCGACCAAGCGGACGTATTTGCCGCCTACTACAAAGCGATCGCCCTCGGCCTCGCCGCCGGCCGGGCCGAAGCCTGGTCAAACTACCCCGCGACCGCGACGCGTCCGGCGGCCCGCTCCCTGATCGTGATGCCGGCGATGGCCCTGCCGCCCGGCCCCTATGTCGAGCAGCTTTTGGCCAACGACTTTCTCGCCTACGCCGAAGGGGCCAACCTTCACTACTACGGCTTCGCGGAAGACTACCGCGACGCGCATGCGCGTCTACGTGAGGCGCTCGGGGCGCGGCCCGCAGCCCCGCCGCGCCCTCCCCTCGGCCCGCCGGCGCGGCGCCCCGGCAGCCAGGCGTTGACGGCGCCGGACCGTGATCCGTCTTGGCGAAAACTGCCGGTTTTCGTCACCGAATGGGGCTACGCCCGGCTCGACGGCTACGACGCTCAAACCGTCGCCGGACGCGTGCGCCAATGGCGTTATTTCCAAGCCCTGCAGACCAGCAACCGCGCCCTCGGAGTGAGCGCACCGATGGCCTTCTATCTGCCTCCCTTCTTCGAGTACGGCGCCAAGGAGTTCGGCCTTGGCATGCCCCCGGCCTCAGCGAGAGAAGCGCACTACGGGTTTGCCCTTCCGACCACCCCGTCCACTGACCCCGAGCTTCGGACCGCGGGCGGACTCGCCTTTGCCCCGGGCGATTTTGGCGTCGAGCAATCCGCGCGTTGGATGGGACTCATCGGCAGTCCCGTCGGTCCCTACGAGGCCTCGCCGGCCCTGGCCTGGTTGATCGACGAGGCGCAGCACGCGCCGCCCACCGAGCCGCGCGGACCCGGCGCGTGGTGGGTGCGCGAGACCGACGCCACGCCGGTGGTCTTGGACCTGCTGCCGGGGGAGAACATGATCTCGGTGAAAAACACCGGGGCGTACTGGCTCGGCCCACAAATGCCCGGACCACCCGGGGAACCATCGAGCGTCCTGGCCCTCGGTCGGGGCACCTTGGTCTTTTATAACTTCGCCGCGCATCCGGTAGACCTGAAGTTGCACTGGCCCGAAGGACTGCGGCCCATTGGTGAAAAAAAGGCGCCCGCGCGCCTGGCGCCCGGTGAACGGTACGAAGTCCCGGTCGAGCTGACGACCCCGCGCGAGCTCTTCTCCGCTCGCGCGGTCTCCCTGGAGGTCGAGGTGGAGACCGTCGCGGGACGCGGAGTGTCGCGCTGGTCCACCTGGGTCTATCCTTTTCCCGCCGGCTACGAGCCCAGGGAGGGTCGGCGCTGGGATTTCGCGGCCGACACGGCGGCTCAAAATCGGGCCTGGCTCGCGGCCCGGCCGCACGCCGCCGAAGAACCCCGCCTCCAAGAGCAAGGTCGCTGGCGGGTGACGCCGGGCGTGCGCGTCGAAGAGACGGTCGGCGGCTGGCGGCTGCATGTGGACGCGCTTCCTGCCGAACCGCTTTGGCCCGCGGTGGCCGAGCTGCCTTTGCCCGATGATTGGGCGCCCTGGTCAAAGGGAACCGTGTGGAGCTTCGACTACCGCATCGCCCCCGCCTCCTTCGCGTTGCGCCGCGCCCTGCGCCCGGACGACCCCGATCCCACCCGGCGCCGACAGATCGGCCGCATCGGGGACCTGATCGAGTGTTACCTCCGCACCCAAAACGGCAACATGCACTCCACCCAGCCCCGGCTTTATCCCACGCCCGTTTGGGAACGCTACAACCAGCCGGTCGAGAGCCTGACACCGCATTTCCCCGGTCGCATCGCCGCCCCCGGTCGGGCGGATCGCGAACGCCCCGCGGCGTTGGTCTTTTTCCTCCGCCCGGCGGGTTTGCCGACCGTGTTTGAAATCGATCGCCCGACGCTGGCGCCTTGGCGGCCGGCACCTTGAGCCGACGGCGGGGCCGGTGACGCCGACGGCAGCGCATACTTGCCCCGACCGCCGCCTTCGTTCGCGATTCCCAACGTGTCCTCGCCCCCCACCACCACCCTCGCCACCCGACCTGTCCTCGGAGTGGAGTTTTTTGTCGGCGGGCTCGACGAGGCGGTCGACCGCGCACTCGCCGGAGGACTCGTCGTCGCGCCCTCCGCCCCGGGCTTGGCGGTGGATTTTATTCAATCACCCGAGTATCGGCAGGCGCTGACCACGGCGGATCTGGCGATCACGGACTCCGGGTACATGGTGCTTCTCTGGCGCTGGTTCACCGGGGAAATTTTACCACGCCATTCCGGCTTGAAATTTCTCCGCGCGGTGCTCGCGCGGGAGGAGCTGAAAAAGGGCGGCGCGATCTTTTGGGTGATGCCCTCGGAAGAGGAAAAACAGCGCAACCTCGGGTGGCTGCGATCCCAGGGCTTTGAGGTCGGGGAACTCGACACCTACGTGGCCCCCCGCTACGGCCCGGGCGAGATTCGAGATGAGGCCCTTCTCAGACGGATCACGGACCGACGCCCACGGCTGGTGCTGTTGGCGATCGGCGGCGGGGTGCAGGAGCGCCTCGGCGCCGGACTGCGGGCGGGGCTCGGGCCCGGCACCGGCATCCTGTGCCTCGGCGCGGCCATCGCCTTTATCACCGGCGGACAAGCCGCGATCCCTCCCTGGGCGGACCGCCTGATGCTGGGCTGGCTGCTGCGTTTGCTCGCCAGTCCGCGAAAGTTTTGGCGACGCTACTGGGAAGCGGTTCCGCTCGCGCGTCTGCTCTGGCGGCATCGCTCCGAACTGCCGCCCCTGCAAGTCCGCCGCCGCGGGAACTGAGACCGGACCGCGAACCCGGGAGAAGCGGCCTTCGCGTTGGAGTGACGTGCCTTGCCATCGTGGCTTTGGCCCTTCCGGGGAACCCCCAGACCAAGGGATCGAGCCGAAGGCATGGGGTCGACGTAGTGGGTTTACGGATACCGACCGGCGGCGACAGAAGCCCAACCGGCCCGGGGAGCAGGGCAAACCGGGCGCCGCCCCCGGGGTTGAATTGGGCCGGGAGCTGTGTTCGTTTCGGTCCTCCATGAAACGATCGTCGGCGCTGCTCACCTTTTCCGTCACCCTGCTAGTCGGCGCGATCGGTCTGGTCGTTTACGGCTCCATGCGGGTGCCGGAGCCGACCTTCCACGGGGAAGTCCACGCGCTGCTGCCGTCGCCACCGCCGGGGTGGTC
>JBILUB010000009.1:0-19456 GCA_044371245.1 Opitutaceae bacterium | reverse complement strand
CTCACCCCGGCCCACATCGGCCCCGGCGTGACCCTCAGCGCCACCGAGAAAAACCAACTCGCCGACTTCCTCCTCGAGCTCGAGACCGGCGTCGTCGTGCCCCCCGCCGCACCCACCAACGTCACCGTCACCGTCGGCAGCGGCAACGGCAGCCTCGTGATCACCTGGACCGACACCTCGAACAACGAGCAGGTCTTCCACGTCCAGCGACGCGTCGTCGGCACCACCACCTGGACCACCGCCTCCGCCAACATCCCCGCCAACTCCACCTCCTTCACCGACACCAACCTCCCCGCCTCCACCACCTTCGAGTACCGCGTCCGCGCCGAAAACGGCGCCCTCGGTTCCACCTGGATCCAGACCAGCAACAACGCCACCACTCCCGCCCCCGCCCAGATCACGGTGTTGGACAACACCAGCCCCGGCGTGACCATGCCCGCCGGCGCCTGGACCCTCGCCACCGGCACCGGCTTCGTCGGAGCCGACTACCACACCGGCACCGCCGGCGCCGCCACCTACGCCCCGTCCCTCCCCCAAGGCCAGTACGAGATCGAGGTCAAATTCGCCACCGGCTGGTCCCAACTCCGCGCCGGCGTCCCCCACACCGTCAACCACGCCAACGGCTCCTCCGACTTCGCCGTCGACCAAACCCAGGGCGACGTCTGGGTAAAGCTCGGCACCAGCTTCACGCTGAACCCCTCCTCCTCCGTCGTCATCGGTCGCCCCAGCACCGGTCGCCCCTCCTGGGACGCCGTTCGCTTCACCCGCCTGGCTACCACTGTCGCGCCGACCATCGCGCCGGAGAACCAACCCCGCGCCGCCGCGGTCGATGCCGGTCAACCCGTCACCTTCACCGTCGTCGCCAGCGGCACCGCTCCCTTCACCTACCAGTGGCTGCGCAACGGCCAGGCCATCACCGGCGCCAACTCCGCCTCCTACACCATCGCCGCCACCACCACCGCCGACGCCGGCAACTTCTCCGTGCGGATCAACAACAGCGCCGGCCAGATCGAGTCCAACTCCGTCGCCCTCACCGTCCGCGCGCCCGCCGACCTCACGCCCAGCATCAGCACCGCCGCCACCTTGCCCTCGGGCACCGTCGGCCAGGCCTTTAGCCTGACCCTCGCGGCCACCGGCGGCGACGGCGCGCTCACCTGGTCGGCCACCTCGCTGCCCGCCTGGCTCACGCTCAACTCCACCACCGGCGCCCTCGCCGGCACGCCCCCGATCAGCGGCTCCTTCGCCTTCATCGCCACCGTCACCGATGCCGACGGCGACTCCGCCAATCGCACCTTCACCCACGTCGTCGCCCCCGCCTCCGGCAGCGGCGATGGCCCCTGGCTCGAGGCCGGCGGCACCGTCACCATCGAGGCCGAGTCCGCCACCGTGCTCGCCCGCGGCGACGCCATCTCCTGGTCCTCCTCCACCGCCGACGGCGTCACCTTCATGGCCACCCCGGCCGGCGGCGCCCCCTTCGCCACCTGGGATGCAGCGGCCGAGCTCAGCTTCCCCTTCACCATCACCACGCCCGGCACCTACTCCGTCGCCGTCCGCCGCCGCTCCGTCGACGGCAACTCCGACAGCGCCTACCTCGGTCTCAACGGCACCCAGGTCGGTGCCAACCAGTTCACCTTGGTCTCCACCTCCTTCGCCTGGACCGGCGGCGTCTCCCTCGGCGAGCTGGCCGCCGGCAACCACACCCTCAGCATCCGCCGCCGCGAGGCCGGCTGGCAGGTCGACCGCATCCTCATCACCCGCATCGGCAGCGTGCTCCCCGGTGCCGGCGCCGTCGTCGTCGGCCCCGCCGCCAGCTCCCGCGGCCCCGGCGGCCCCGGCGCCGAGCCCGTCGGCTTCCAGCGCTGGCGCCACCTCCACTTCACCCCGGCCCAGCTCGCCGCTCCGGACCACTCCGGCGCCAGCGCCGCCCCCGCCGGCGACGGAGTGCCGAACAAACTCAAGTACGCCCTCGGCTTTGCCCCCCTCACCCGCGTCGACCAGGTCCTCACCCGCGCGGCCAACCAGTCCGATGGCCGCGTCAGCTTCCAGTTCCAGCGCCTCCGCAACAACCCGGAAGACCCCCTCCTCATCGAGGTCTCCTCCGACCTCCTCACCTGGTCCTCCGACCCCGCCTCCCGCTCCGAGTCCATCCTCGAGGCCCGCGGCGACTCCGACCTCGTCTCCGTCAGCCCCCCCTCAGGCTCCTCCTCCTCCCGCTGGTTCGTCCGCCTCCGCGTCGAGTAATCCCTCCTCGGAGACGGATCCACAAAGGGGTTAATCCTCAACCGATAAGCGGCCGGTGCGCGTTGCGCGCCGGCCGCTTATCGCTTATTGGTGACAGGTGCATTTCGGAAATGCCTGCTACCCGACGCCCCAATCTGCTGCTCATCCACAGCGACCAACACCGCTACGATTGTCTCGGTGCTCACGGACATCCTGTTTTGCGCACACCCGCGCTGGATCGCCTCGCTGCCGGCGGCACCTCGTTCGCCAAGGCCTTCACTCCCTGCCCGCTCTGCACCCCCGCCCGCGCGAGTCTGTTGACCGGCACCTGGCCGACCATTCACCGGAGTATCAACATCCCCAACACCGAGAGCCATCGTCCGGTATCCTGCACCCAGCCTATTCTCCCGCAGCTGCTGAGCGCGGCGGGCTACCACCACGCCTGGATCGGTAAATTTCACCACGAGCTGCCCGGCCATCCGCGAGACCACGGCGCGACCAGCTACGTCGATCCCGAAGCCTACCCCGCTTGGCGTGCGGCTCGCGGTCTGCCGCCTCCGCCCCGCGAGGGCGGGTGGTTCGGCTCGGTCGACCACGAATGCCCGCCCGAGGCGACCCGCCTGGCCTGGATGACGGATCATGTGATCGCCGAGTTGGAGCGGGCCAGCTGCCGCTCCGATCGGCCTTTTTTCCTGCGCTGGGACCCCCCGGAGCCCCACCTCCCCTGCCGCCCTTCGGCGGACTTTGCCTCCCGCTATCCCCCCGAGCTCATTCCCCCCTGGCCCAGCTGGCCGGATCGGGGTCCGGGCAAGCCCGCGACTCAGCTGCGGCAAAAACGTCTTTGGGGGGTCGAGGACTGGACCTGGGACCAGTGGCAACCCGTCGTCGCCCGCTACCTCGCGGTCGTCGCCGAGCTCGACCACCAGATCGGCCGCATCCTTGATCGGCTCGATCAGCTCGGTTTGTCCGAGAACACCTTGGTCGCCTACACCAGCGACCACGGCGACTACTGCGGCGGTCACGGGCAGATGGACAAGCACTTCGCACTCTACGACGACCTCGTGCGCGTGCCGCTGCTGCTCCGCTGGCCCGGACGGATACCGTCCGGCGTCCACGCCTCCACCTTTGTCTGCAACGAGATCGACCTCGCCCGTACACTCCTGGTCGCCGCCGACATCGAGCCTCCGTCGACTTTCGTCGGACAGGATCTGCGGGCGCTCCTCCGCGGCGAGCTACCGGGTCGCGACCACGCCTTCGCCCAGTACTTCGGCACCGAATCGGGCTCCGCGAGTCTCCGAATGCTGCGCACTGCGGAGTGGAAGTACGTCTACCATCCCACCGGAGACCGGGACGAACTCTACGATCTCCACACCGATCCGTCCGAACAGGTCAACCTCAGCGCCGACCCGCTCCACCGCGAAACCTTGGCCGCGCTCCGCGCCCGTCTCGCCGCCGCGATGGAGGAGGCCCGCGACCCTCTGCTCAACACCTGGACACGGATCGAACTGCTCGGGGCCCCGCCCTTCGCCGGGCGCTCCTGAGCACGGGCCCCGCGGCGCGGCGTCGCCCCGCCTTATCTCCCAGACACACGCTGGGGTGTGTCTGGAAAATAAACTCGTCGTGAGCCAGAGGAGAAACCCGCTCGGCCAAGGCGACCGAGGCGGAGGTGGACCAGCGGTCCATACCGCCGAGGACAACGCCGGCCCAGCGGGTTTCCCCTCTGGTCTGCGCTCAGGATGTGCTTGTTTACCAGACACACCCTAGGAGAGCCCCTTGGTCGCGTGGTGGCTGTTGCCAAAGGTGGTCGTGGGTACGCCCATGCGTTGCAGCAACGCGAGGTGCAGGTTGCACAGGCGGCGCTCCTCGGTGCGCTCAAAATCCAGCACCCGGCCCGGCTGGATCGTGCCGCCGCCGCGGCCCGCGAGCACCAGCGGCAGCCGAGAACCGTCGTGCTTAAACCCGTCCATCATGGTCGAGCCGAAGAGCACCATCGAGTTGTCGAGCAGGGAGCCGTTGCCCTCGTCCACCGACTTCATCTTTTCGAGGTAGTAGGCGAAGAGCTCCACGTGAAACTGGTTTATGCGCTGATAGTCCGAGAGAACCTTGGCGACGTTGTTGTGATGCGAGATCACGTGCATCGAGTTGCCGCTCACCCCCTCGAGGAAGTTGAACTTCATGTCGTAGGTGCCGTCGTTGTTGAAGAGCAGCGTGCTGATCCGCGTCTTGTCCATCTGGAAGGCCAGCACCTGGATGTCGATCATCAGGCGCATGTGCTCATGCACCGTCGCGGGCAGGCCCGCCTCCGGCCTCACCAGACTCGGCTTGGCGAAACCGGCATGCCAGGAGCCTCCCTCCCGCGCATCCTCGGCCGCACGCTCCAGGCGCCGCTCGACCGAGCGCACCGAGTCCATGAACCCGTCGAGCTTCTCCTGATCGTGACGATCGAGGCGCCGGCCCACTCCCTTGGCCTGATCGAGCACTCCATCGAGCACGCTCCGGTCACGTCGCAGTCCCCGGGTGTCGAAGAGCCGGTCAAAAGCCTGCTGCGGGTAGATCTCGGGCGCCACCGGCGTCGTCTCCGAACTCCACGAGATGGTGCCGAAGTAGACCGAGGGCACGCCGCTCCGCACCCCGTGCTGCACCGGCTCGACCGCGAGGTTCAGCACCGGCACGGCGGTGTTCGCGCCGATCGTGCGCGCCATGTATTGATCAAGCGACTCCGCGACGTCGGGCATCGAGCCGGTCTTCACTTTCTCGCCGGCCAGAAAGTTGGTGAAGTAGGGCCAGTGCACGCCAGACACGTTGTCAAACAGCCGCATGCCGTTCAGGAAAATCAGATCCTTCGTGTGCGGTGCCAACGGTGCGAGGGTCCGCGAGAGCTCGATGCGGCCACCGCCTTGGTCGCGGGCCCACCAGTCGTCGATCTTTACTCCGTTGGCGAAGAGCAGCGTCGCCCAGCGCCGGGGAGGCGCGCTCGCCGTCACGGCTTTTTCCCCGCCGTCCGCCCAGGCCAGGCTGCGCAGCCAGGGCAGCGTGACCGCCGCGCCCAGCCCTTTTAGCATCGAGCGTCGGGAGAGTCGGGGTAGGTAGGTGTCGGTGGTGATTTGTGGATTCATGGTCGGGGTCCGGCGGCGGGTCCGGAGGGGTGTTGGGCGAGGGCGGGGCTGGCCGGCGCCGGCGTCGGCGCGGCGAAAAGCGGAGCGGCGGGCTCCGCGCGGCGATGGGTAAACTGGCGGCTGGTGACGATCTCGAGAGTGGCGGCCGGGAAGCCCGCCCGCGGGTCGGCGAGGGCCTGCATCACGCGGGCGCGCAGCGCGTCGTCACCCGGTTGGTAGGCGCGCCCGAGGGCATAGCCGATTAGCTTCGTGGCGAAGGTGCGCAGGACGGTCTCGCGCTGGGTCAGCAGCAGCGAGCGGAGCCCCTTCAAGCCCTCGACCCGCGTGCCATTCGGCAGTCGTCCGGCGGCATCGACCGCGAGTCCGCCCGAGTAGCTGTCTCGCCAGCGCCCGACCGCGTCGAAATTTTCCAGGCTCAGGCCCGGGGGATCGATCCGGTTGTGACAACTCGCGCAGGAGGGGTCGGCGCGATGGGCCTCGAGTTGCTTGATCAGGGTCAGGCCCTCCGGGCTGGTCTCCCCGTCGGACAAGGCCGGCACCGGTGGCGGCGTCGGGATCTCCTGGCCGAGGATGCGCTCGATCAACCACACGCCGCGCAGCACCGGGCTGGTGCGCAGCGCGGTCGAGGTTTTCGTCAACACGCTGCCTTGGGCGAGGATGCCTCCACGCCGCGCGGGATCGACTTGCACGCGGCGCAGCTCCGGGCCCTCGACTCCTGGCACGCCGTAATGACGCGCGAGGTCCTCGTTGAGGTAGGTGTAGTCCGCCGCGATCAGATCGAGCACCGGCGCGCGGCCTTGCACGATATCGAGGAGGAATCGTGTGGTCTCCTCCTCCATCGCCACCCGCAGCGCGGGGGTGAACTCGGGAAAAAGCTCCGCATCCGGCACCGCGTGGTCCGAAAACCCCGCATAGCCGAGCCACTGGCCGGCAAAGAGCTCCGCCAGCGCCCGCGCCCGCTCATCCTGCAACATGCGTGCGACCTGCGTGCGGAGCTCCGCGGGGTCGCTCAGACGTCCTTCGCGGGCGGCCGCGAGGAGAGGCTCGTCCGGCACCGAGCTCCAGAGGAAAAACGAGAGCCGCGAGGCCAGCGCCCAGGGATCGAGCGGCAGCACCGAGGGCGCGCTCGGCACCGCTTCGGGCAGCGGCTGGAGCCGGTAGAGGAACTGGGGCGACATCAACGCGACTTGCAGGGTCGCTTTGATCGCCGAGTCGTAGGGACGTCCCTCCGCCCGGGCGGCGTCGTAGCGGGCGAGCAAGGCCGCGTTCTCCTCGGCGCTCAGATCCCGGCGCCACGCCCGCCGTACGAACGCGGCCAGATCCCGGGCCGCGGCGGCCCGGGCCCCGCGCTCGGCCTCCTCGATGCGTCGGGTCAGCTCCATCGCCTTTCGCCGTTGGTCCGATGGCAGCCGATCGAGCTCGGCCGGCGGTATCGGCTCACCCTCGATCGCGTCCTTGGCGCCGGCCTGTCGACGCAGCGCGGCCAGATCCTGGTGGGGGATCTGCGCCACGAAGCGCAAACGCTGCCGCAAGGCCTGCAGGCGCGGGCCGAAAACCGGGTCCAGCATCGCGTCCTCACGCATCTCCAGCGGATGCAGCGCGTAGGGGCGCACCGCCCGGCTGTTCCCCGGCGGCTCGCCTTTCCAGGCCTCGGCCCCGAGGTAGGAAACGTCAAAGTCGTCGAAGCCCGCGAAGTAGAGCACCTCGTTGTTGACCAGTCGCCGCACCCGGGAGCGAACCGCCCGGTCGACCTCTTCGTCGGCCTTGGCCGCATCCCGGACCAAGGCGCTGCCGGGGCGCCCCCTCACGCGTTTGCCCGCGAGGAAATCGATCTCGGCCGGCAAGGGCGCCCGGTCGAGCACGGCCAGTTGCACCGTGGGATCCGTCGGGCCGCCGGCCTCGAACTCGCACGCCAGCTCGAGCGTGGCGAAGCCGGCCGGCACGCGGATGCGCCACGCCCCGGGCGCCTGCAGGACCGGACCGCCTCCACCGAGGCTCAAGCGCTGGCCGCGCGCATCCTCCAGCGCGAAGCCCGCCGCGTCCCACGCGGTGCTGCGCTGGCGTTGATCGACCGCGGTGCCGCTCAGGCGCAGGCGCTCGCCGGTCGACGCGTCGCCCCCCGAGCTGATCACCAGCCAGAGCTCCCGAGCCGAGGAAGCGTTGGCCCGGACGACCAGGCGCTCGTCCGCCGCCTTTTGGTTCTGCCGACGAGCCCGGCGATCCTCCTGCGCCTCCGCCGGGTAGCGGGCGTCGTTGCGCGCACGTTGGTGAAACCAGGCGTCGATCGCCGCGATGTCCGCGCGGCGCTGCTCCAGCGTCTGCCGGCCGGGAGGCGGGATGCGACTCCAACGGGCGCGCACTTCGTTGAGGTGCGCCCCGCCGTCTTCCTTGCCCGTGAGAAATTCATGCCAGAGACGGGCCGAGGAGGGGGAGAGCGCCACCGGATAGCCTTTGATCAACTCCGCGAAGGTCGTGTTCGCCCGGTTAAACGCGGCTCGATGCTCGTAGGCCCAGGCCACTTCCCAGTACGCGCCATGGCTGTATCCCAGTTTCTCGCGCGCCGCGGCCAGCAGTCGCTCGGGCTGCCCCGCGAGCACCGATTGGTGAAACACCACCCAATCCGCGACGGCCTCACGCCGCAGATCCGCGGGCGACTCCACCGCGGTCCGGGGCGTCTCGTCCCACGCGAAACCTCCGTCCGGATCCGCCCGCAGGTGCGAAAGAAACTCCTTCGCCGTGTGCAGGTATTTCTCCAGCAAAGCGTCGTTCATGCCCTGCGCCTGCCCGACATTCCCAAAGCCCTCGCCCGCTCCACCCTCCGCCGGCAGCGGCCACGAGGGCGGGCGGGCGAAACGCACCCCCGCCAGATCGCGGGCCGCGCGCGCGTAGTCGTCACGATTCAGCCGCGGCATCACCACCAAGCCGGGATCATCGTGCTGTTTTTCCGCCATCTGCCGGATGATCGATCGGATCGACTCGGCCAGCGTCTCCCGCGTGGCGTCATCCGGCTGCGCCTCGGCTTTGCGCGGCGGCATCAGGCCTTCCTCGATCTGTTCGAGGATGTTTTCCAAGCTGTCGTGGTTCAGCTCGTAGCGGGCCGGCTCCTCCAGGATTTCCTGCACCGCCAGCTCGCCCTTGTCGCTGTCGAGTCCGTGACACTCGTAGCAATAACGGGCAAAGGCCTGCGCCGCTTCCGGGGAGATCGGAGACGGGGCGGCGGGAAGCTCACGCGCTCCGGCGAGAGCGAGCAGGCTAATCAGGATGGCTGGGGTACGACGATCCATGGCGAGCACGGCCGGGGCCGTGACGGGGTCTGGGGTAGAGGGGTATGCTGAACGCACTCTGCCGCAAGGCCGGGTATGCGTCATCCCTACCTTGGTAGGTCAAGCCGCCTCGCCAAGCGCCAAGATGTGCATCAGAGGCTACGGAGGTAGGCGACCAGGGCGCCGAGCTCACTCGCCTCCAACTCGCTCGCCGCTTTGGATTTGATCCGCAGCGCCTCTTCCAGCCCGGCCGCGCGACCGTCGTGCAGATAGGGCGCCGTGCGCCAAAGTTCGCGCAGCACCGGGGTCTCGAAATCCCGTCCCCGGTCCGTCCCCGTCGCATGGCGGATCGGGTGCAGCTGCCCGTCCGTGCCGTGCGGCGCCGGGTGGCACTCGCCGCAGCCCAGGCGGTCGAAGATCTGCTCCCCTCGGCGAGCCAGCTCGAGATCGACCGGCGGCGGCAAGATCGGACGCAGCGAGTCGAGGTAGGCGTCCACATCCGCGGCCACGGCCTCGTCCACTCCCGCGAACTGGATGAAACGAAAACCCGCCCGCACCGCCACCCCGGCATGCGCTCTCACCCCGAGCGCCATCACCGGCGGGGTCGCGGGCGAGAGCACTAGGCTGCGCGTCTGCTTGGGGTTGCCCACCCCGTCGTTGAGCAGATCCCAGTTCAATCCATCCACCCGGGTGTCCGGATGGCAGCTGGCGCAGCTCTGCCAGGCCTGGAAACATCGCTCCGCGTCGAAAAACGCCTCCTCCCCCCGCCGCACCGCATCGGGCTCGATCCGTTCCGGCGCCAGCTCGAGCACCACCTCCGCACGCCCCTCGCCCTCCGGCTCCAACCCGACCAGCGTGCCGCTGAAGTACTCCGCCGCCCAGATTCGGCCCGCGGCCCACGCCACTTCACGCGGCCCGCGTCCCGGCAATGCCAGTCGCCGCCGGCCGACCGTCCTCATCGAGAGCAAGTCATGATCCCAGGCGCCTTCATCACCCCCGGCGGCCGCCAGCCGGTCGAGCAGCGCCCGGAAGGGAAAGATGCTCAGCTCGTGTGTGCCCGAGAGCGCCACCACGAGGTCCTGCGCACCCGGCGTCACCAACACCCCGCGGGGATTCGCCGCGCCCCGCGTCGGATCATCGAGCAACAACGTGCCCAGGCGCCGGGCCTCGCGGGTGTCGATCACCGAGAGGGCGTTGACGTTCATCCAGCCCCGCTCGAGCTGATTGGTCGGCAACTGATAATGACCCACCACGTGCGTCACCATCAGCAGGGCCCCGTCCGGGCTGAGCGTCGCGCCCCGCGCGCTCGAGGAGCCGTTAGGCAAGGGTACCCGGGCATCGACCCGTCCCGTCGCGAGGTCGACCCGCACCACCGCGGCCGCCACGTGCGCGTCCGTCGCCGCCTGCTCGGGCAGCTGGTTCACCACCCACAAC
Organism: Opitutaceae bacterium; assembly: GCA_044371245.1. Lineage (GTDB taxonomy): Bacteria > Verrucomicrobiota > Verrucomicrobiia > Opitutales > Opitutaceae > IMCC26134_A. Next base: position 9,423 of record JBILUB010000009.1, on the reverse strand, counting down.
GAGCGCCCATCACCACCGGCCAACAAGACCACCGGCTCCCGCCCCACCGGGATCGTCGCCAGCTCGCGCCCTCCGGGCAGGGCATGCAGCGCGACCACGCCCTCGAAACGACGGGCGAGCGCGAGCACACGCCCCTCCTCCAGCAGCACCGGCGCGAGCGGCGCATGGCCCGCCGTCCAGTGCCCCCGCACCCGGCCGTCGCGCGCGTCGAGCTCGACCACCGACCCCGGGCCCGCCGCCCCCAAGGTCGCGTAGAGCGACACTCCGTCCGGACCGAGAGCCAGACCGGTCGGACTGCCGGGCAGGGGCCAACGCGCGTCCACGTGGGGCGCCGCCGTTTCCACCACCACGATCTCATCCCTGCCGCCCGCCGCCACCCACAGCCGCTCGCCACCGGGCGCCGCGAGCAGTGCCGTCGGGTCGGCGTAACCCGCCCCGGACACGCCCGCCACCGACGCGAAACAGACCCACGCGAGCGCCCACCCGAACGACTTCACGGCTCGGTCTCCTCCTCGGGCACGAGCTCGGGCAGAGGCTCCGGGTCCGGCCCGCCCGAAGAGACGAGCCGCAGATTCGCCCGGTTCAGGTAGAGCGGCGCACGGTCCCCGGGGATCCAGATCGAGGGCAACTCATAGGGCACCCGACGGATCTGGCGGTCCCGCGCGTAGGACGTTTTGTCCATCAGCGTGCTGTGATAGTTGGCGTTGTGATCGATCCAGGTGACGAGCGCCAGCCACCCATCCCGGCCGATCTTGCGCGGCAGATCGCGATGGGTGGCATCCTGCGGGTCGAGCAGCCGCAGGATGAGCGGCGAACGCCCGCTGCCGAACTGCCGCGGCTCCGTGATTTCGGCACCCGACAGCCGGTCTGAGATCCAGACGAGCTGCCCCGGCTGACGATTCTGCTGCATGCGCTGATGGATCGGCGCGGCCGCGCGGTCCGAAACATAGCGCGCACCCTTCGCCTCGGGATGCAGCGCGAGGTGGTACTCCATCGCGCGGACCGGCGTGGGATCGCCCGGCTTCAGGCCGAAGAGGCTGCGATACGACTGCGCGAAGCCCCCGATCTCTCGCGCGCTCAAATCGAGACCGCCCGCCGGCGCCCGCTCTCCATGGCAGGAGCCGCAGGCCCGGTCGAAGATCGGCTGGATGTGCCGCCGATAGTCCAGCACGGTGTCCCCGCCCCACGGCGGCGCCTCCGGTGTCTGCGGGCCGGCGGCAAAGGTCTCGCGCGGATAACGGGTCGCCGTGCCCGCGCTCTCCGGCCGGCTCTCGTGGCAACCCGCGCAGCCCCTGAACTCGCCGCGCTGCAGGGTGAAGCTGCTCCGCATGCGCCGAACCTCGAGATAGCGCGCGTCCAGCGCCTGCAGATAGATCGGCGTGCCCGCCGGCACCTTGAAGTAGGCGCTGCCGTCCTCGGCCACGCGCACCAGCCCGATCGTGCGCGAGGGCGACCAACTCCAGTAGGAAAAATGGGAGGTGGTCGCGTCGCCCGGCAGCCAGTGCAGGTGGTTGAAGCGATGCCGTGGGTCGGACTCCTCCACCGGCGCGGGCAGCGGCAAACTCTGCGAGAGCCGCAGGTACTTCACCGCGCCCGGCTCCACCCCCGGCAGGTCCCGGTATACGTTCTCCACAAAAGCCAGCGCATGGTCCTGGCCCGGCTTGGCCACGTCGGCCACCACCGGCGGCCGCGGCCGAGGGCGCAGGGGGTGCGGCGAGACACAGCTGTACTCCGGATCGCGATGCAGCAGCTCCCGGTTGCCCCACACGTCGATGTAGTAGACGGCGAAATCGGCCTCCGTGTTCGTCAGGTCGTGCCCGACCAGAAAGGCGCGCGCCGAGAGCGCGAAGGGGTTGATGTAGGATCCTCCCCGGTTTGCCACGCCCCCCTCGGGCACCGTCCGGCCGGCCAGCGGTCCGAGCCCGCCCTCGATCGGCCCGACGCCCGGGGTCACGAGCAGCATCGTATCCGCGGCGTTGATACCCCGGCCCGGGTCGAAGAGCAGCACCGGCCCGTTGTGCCCGTCATGGTGGCCCTGCGCGGTGCCGACGCACAACTCGGACTCCGGCACCGGACCCACGTCGCGGATCGACATCGGACGGGACAGATGCTGCTTGAAAAACGCGTCCATGCCCGAGCCGTCCGGCCGGCAACGCCAGACCGCGTGCGTCTCGTAGAGCCCCCGCTCCTGGTACTCCCAGTGCAGAAAAACGACCGTGCCGTCGTTCAGCACGTGCGGCTGGCGGTCGAAATCCTTGTTGTTGCTGATCGCGACCGGCTCCGCCCCCGCCTCCGGCGCCAGGCGAAAAAGGGTCGTGCAGCGCTTGTCCTGAAGAAACGGACCCGCGCACTGGTTGCCGAAGCCCGAGCGATCCGAGGCGAAAACATAGCCGCCATCGGGCAGGAAACTGGGCTCGATATCGTTGTGTCCGGCCTTGGCCGGCAGGCCCCGCGGCTCGCCACCCCCGAGCGCGAGCCGGTACAGACGCGCGTTGCCCAGGCGCCAGCCCCTCGGCTTGGCGGCGGGATCGACCGGCTGCTGCCAAAACGAAAAGAGCAAATCGCGCCCTTCCCAGTCGAGATCCAGCCCCGACAAAGAGCCGTCGCCAAGCGCACCGCGCAGCAACGCGACCCCCTCGCTCGCCGGATCGGCCGAGCGCCGCACCCAGATGTCGCCCCCGGGTATGTTGGTGTCACCCGTGACCGGCACGTTGACATTCCACACGCCGCCGGGGATCGCCCGGGCGGTGTGAAAGACGAAACCTTCGGTCGGAAACTCCGTCCTCGCCGCCTCGACCAGTCCCCGGCCCGCCACCCGCAGCGCCACATGCGCCCGGTGCGCGCCCGCCAGGCCGGACTCCGGGCCCTCGGCCCGCCGCCTCGCCTCGGCCAGCGCCTCCGCGTAGCCATCGAGGGCCGCGGCCGGCGGACGGCGCGAGCCCGGATCATCGAGCAGCCGACGCAGACGCTCGTGCAGCGCCTCGTTGGCGCTGCGCAGCCCGGCGAGGCCACGATGCAGGTTCAACTGCACCAGCTGGCGCGCGTAGTCGTCCTCCAGGCGGCGCGACGGCGGACGCGCGCTCCACGCCCGGTGCCAACGCAGATCCGCCGGGCGCGGGCGAAAAAGCTGGTCCATGCGCTTCACCGACGCGCCCTGCTTTTTCACCCGCAAGGCCAGCGTCCACTCGCCCATCGCCTGCACCACCGGATTGGGATCCCCGAGCAGACCGGCCGCCCGCTCGCACAGCTCCGCGGGGAAATCGAGGATCTGCGGCGCGGGCGCGAAGGAGCCGACTTTGCCCACGCCCACCGTCTGCAACAGCAGCTCGGCCGCGATCACGTCGGCCCGCGGATCACGCCGCGCGCGCAACTCGTCAAAGATCGCCGCCGCCGAGGCCCCCGCCCCCTTGCCCCGCGCGCACACCCGACCCAGCGCCAGCAAGGCCAGCTCCAACTCCTCCTCATCCCGACAGGCGAGCAGCCTCGCCGCCTGCTCCCCGGCCGACCCCACCGCCCGAGCCCGCGCCTGCAACTCCGCCCAGCGCTTCGGCGGCAGCGCCCGGTCGGGCTCCAAGCCAGGCAACGCGACCGGCAGGAAAAACATCACAAGGACCAGAAATCGACGGACGCGCATGGGGTGGCCTTTCGGGGGTCTCCGAGTCTACTCCCCCGCCGACCGGGCTCCCATCCTACGCCGGTATCACCAAAAGATGCGCCCCCCGAACAAGAAGCGCGCCATGCTCCACCGACCCCTCCTCCCCGGCTCGACGCCCCCGGGAGCCAAGCCCTCGCCCCACCCACTGAAGGTAGGATGCCTTCAGCATGGCCAAAACCCCTCCCACCCGCTTCCCTCCCGATCCCCGCTCCGCTCCCCCTTCACCCCGATGAACTCCCTGTGTACGGGCCTCTGCGCCCTGCTCCTCACCTTCACCCTCAGCCCGCGGACCATCGCAGCCGAAGAGACCCTCTCGGTCCACGACTCGATGGAACGCATCGACGAAGCCTTCAAGACCCTGCGCCGCATCCTGCGGGCACCCGACACCACCCAGACCCCGGACGCCCTCGCCGCCCTCGCCACCTTGAAGACCGAGGCCGCCCGCAGCCGCGACCTCGTGCCCGAGACCCTCTCCTCGCTGCCCGAGGCCGAGCTCGCCACCGCCCTCCCCGCCTACCGCGAACAGATGGACGCGTTTCTCAAAACCATCGGTGAGCTCGAACAGGCGATCCAGGCCGGAGACTGGACGCAGGCCGGACAACTCGCCCGCCAGATGCAGCGGCAAAAATCCGAGGGCCACGAACGCTTCAAGGGCGAATGAGCCCTCGCCGGCCCCGCGGGCGCGCCGCGCTCGTCATCCTCGGCCTCGCCGCCCTCTCAGTCTCGACGCCCCGGCCCCTGCTCGCCGATCTGCCCGACGCGGCCACCGCCCTCGCGCCCGCACTCGGCGAGATCTTCGCCCGCAGCTGCGCCGAGTGCCACGACTCCGCGCGGCGGCCACGCCCCAAAGGCGGCTTCGGCCACGTGCTCGACCTCCGACGTCTCGCCGCCGACGACAACTACGTCGTGCCCGGCCGCCCGGACCAGAGTGAGTTGCTCAATGTCCTCGTCACCCCGGATCAGGACTTGCTGATGCCCCCGCCCGACTCCGACGCCCCCGCCCTGAGCGTCGCCGAGATCGACTTGGTTCGCCGCTGGATCCTCGCCCTCGACCAGCCCGCGGCCATCCCGGCCCCGCCCCCGGACCCGACCCCACTGCCCGCCCCACCCGCAGCGGTGGGATCCACCGATCTGTCCGCCACACCGGGACCAAGCACGCGCACCGTCATCGCGCGCCTGCACCCGATGATCGTCCATTTCCCCGTGGCACTGCTCGTCGTCGCCGCCGGCCTCGCCCTCCTCGCCCGCCTCCGGCGGCGCCAGGCCGAGGCCGACTTCGCCCTCGTCACCTGCCTGGGCGTCGCCGCGCTCACCGCCCCGCTCTCCGCCGCGACCGGCTGGTTGCTCGCCAGCGCCGACGGCCACTCCGACGACACCGTGTTTCTCCACCGCTGGCTCGGCATCGCCCTCGCCCTCCTGGCCCCGGTCCTGTGGCGGCTGCAGGTGAGCGCCATGCGGCGCGACCACGCCCGCAGCCGCGCCTGGCTGCTCGGGCTCCTGCTGCTCGCCGGCCTGCTCGTGGCGATCGTCGGCCACACCGGCGGCGAGATCACGCGCGGCCCCGGCTACCCCTTCCGATGAAAACGCTCCCCGCCCTCCTCCGCGGACTCTGCGGCTCCCTCCTCGCGCTGACCCTCACCGGGCCGGCGCCCGCCGCTCCGGCCTCCGACGACCCGCGCCCGCGGCTGATGATCACCACCGACATCGGCGGCGACCCCGACGACCAGCAATCCCTCGTCCGCCTGCTCCACTACGCCAACGAGTTTGCCTGGGAAGGCCTGCTCGCCACCTCCTCCGGCACCCCCGGGGAGCGGCGCGATGCGAGCCCCCGGCCCGAGCTGATCCGCGAGCAGATCGAGGCCTACCGCCTCATCCGCCCCCGCCTGCTCCGCCACGCCGAAGGCTGGCCCGAGGCCGACACCCTGCTCGGCTTGATCAAGGTCGGACGCCGCGAACGCGGCGCCGACTTCATCGGCGAGGGGCACGATACCGAGGCCTCGCGCTGGATCATCGCGCGCGTGGACGCCGGCAGCCCCGAGCGCCCGCTCAACCTCTCCGTCTGGGGCGGCCAGACCGATCTCGCCCAGGCCCTATGGCGGGTGAACCACGAGCGCGGCGCCGACGGGCTCGGCGCGTTCGCGGCGAGACTGCGCGTGCACGACATCGCGGACCAGGACGGCATCGCCGGCCGCATGCGCGCCGCGTATCCGGGACTCCACTACGTCTTGAGCGTCGCCGCCCCGGGCGCGGACAAACGCACCGCCTCCTTCCGCGGCATGTACCTCGGCGGCGACGAGTCGCTGACCAGCCGCGCCTGGGTGGAGAAACACATCCTCTCCTCGAGCCCCTTGGGCGCCCTCTTTCCCACCGAGACCTGGACCGCGCCCAATCCCCACGGTTGCCTCAAGGAGGGCGACACGCCTTCGTGGTTTTTCTTCCTCCCGCTCGGCGGCAACGACCCCTCCGATCCCTCCCGCCCCGGCTGGGGCGGCCGCTACGAACGCGCCGACGATGGCTGGTGGATCGATCCGTCCACCCGGCACGATCCCGACGCCGCCCGCGCCACCGTTCACCGCCACCGCCCCGCCTTCCAGGCCGATTTCGCCCGCCGCCTCGACTGGGCCCGCGAGTAGCCGGCCCATGCGCTCCCCCCTCATCGGCACCCAGGTCCTCCCCGGCACGCTCCTCGAGCACGGCATCGAGGCCACGCTCGCGGACATGCGCCGGCGCGCCCGCATCAACACGCTTCTCCTCTTCGCGCAGAACTACACCTCCTACCAGTACGACCACCACGACCAACTCCGCGCCGGTCTCGTTCCCCGCCCGAAAGGCCCGCTGCAATGGGTGCGGACCGAGGAGCGACACTACGCCCGCACCCGCCTGCGCCATCCCCCCGCCCATCGCTACGCGGGTGACATCCTCGACGAGGTCGCCGAGCCCGCCGCCCGCCACGGCATCGCCGTCTACCCGCGCATCCTCGAGAACTTCACCTACCACGACGCCCTGCCCGGCCTCGGCGACTGCCGCCAGATCGACGCCTGCGGCCGCCCGCACGATCTCCTCTGCCTGAATCACCCCGACCTGCGCGAATGGTGGCCCGCTTCCGCCGAGGACATCGTGCGGCTCCACCCCTCGGTCGCCGGATTTATGTTCGGCCAGGAACGTGGCGGCCCCCTCACCTATCTTCTGCTCGGCGAGGCGCCCATGTGCTTCTGCGAACACTGCCGCCGGCAGGCCCGCGAAAACCAGGTCGACGCGGAGCTGGCGCGAGCCGGCATGCTTGCCCTGCACGAGCTCTTCTCCGCCGTGCGCGCCGGCGACAAACCGCCCGGGGGCGTTTTCGTCGCCTTCTGGCGCCTCCTCACCCGCCACCCCGCCGTCCTCGCCTGGGAACGCCTCTGGTATCAGGCACGCGACCGCGTCCTGCGCGACGTCTTCCACCGCGTGAAAGCCGTCGATCCCGCCAAAAAAGTCGGGTGGCACATCGTCCACGGCGGCACTTGGGACCCCCTCTTCATGGCCCAGACCGACCTCGGCGAACTCGCCGACCATGCCGACTGGATAAAACCGGTGATGTACTCCGACTGCGCCGCCAAACGCGCCGACGGCTACCACGCTCCCTTCATGAGCCACGGTCCTTTCGCGGACCTCGACGACAGCACCGCCCACGCCGCCTTTCTCCAGCTCCGCGGCCTCGACCCGGACCGGGAGCCCACCCGCGCCGCCATCGCCGCCGGCACCCACGCCTCCAGCGCGGACTACGTCGCCCGCTTCACCCGCCGCGCCGTCGCCGCCGTCGCCGGCAAGGCCCGGGTTTATCCCGGGCTCGGCTTCGACGTCGCCGCCTACCACCGCTGCCCCGAGGACCACGCCGAGCACATCGTGCGCGCCGCCTTCTCCGCCGGCGCGGATGGGATCTTCATCCCGCGCGAGTACCACGAAGCCCGCCCCGCCCTCCTCGACCGCGTCGGCCGCACCCTCGCTTCCCTCTTCGGCCCCGGCGCCTGAGCCGCTGGCTGGCGGCCCCCGGTCAAACACCCGACTGCAGCTCGCTCCCATCCTCGGTACCAGCGCCCCGCGACGCCCGCGCATTCCCCCCCCAAAAAAAACGGGCGGCATCCACTCGGACCTGCCCCCCTACCGAAGGATTCCCCATAAACGCGTGGGTGTTTTTTCACCGGAATCCCAAGACGTTTTTTGAGCGTAATCTAAGCGTGAATCCGCGGCTTGGACGTAAGGATTATTTATCCTCCGCACCCGAAGGATTAAGCTGCTCCCAAACTCCACCCCCCATGCATGCCCCCCGGACCCTCCGCTCGATCGTCTCCGCCCGCCCCCTTCGCGCGGCGCTTGCGCTGTTACTGCTGCCCTTCGCCGCGCGCGCCGAGACCATCGTCTCCTTCACCGACGAGGTGATCTTCAGCGACATGGCCCGCCTCGGCGCCCACGCCACCGGGGACAACTATTTCGACTCCGCCAACCGCAAAGCCCGCGTGGAGGAAAACTTCGAAGGCATCATCACCCGCTTCATCGCCCGCTCCACCGTCCTCGGGGCCAATCGCGTGCGCGTGGAGCACGGCGTCAGCCCCGAGCTCGCCCAGCAACTCATCAACAACAACGCGACCTACACCATCGTCGCCGGCCCCGACATCTGGAAGACCGGCCGCATCACCCAGATCGAGATGGTCGATCCCACCGCCAACCGCACCCAGCTCATCCTCACCCTCGACTCGAACTTCCGCCCCGACCCCCGCCAAAACGGCATCATGGTCGACTGCTTCGACCCCCGCGGCTACGTCACCTACTCCAGCATCGCCAACCCCATCGGCAGCCCGGTGGTCCCGAACGACGCCTTCGACACCGGCGACACCACCCTGATCACCACCGACGGCGCGCCCGGCTTCGGCCAAAACTCCCTCCGCCTTAACGGCGCCTCCTCCGCGGCCTCCTACCTCTTCTTCACCCACTACAAATCCATCGGCGACACCCGCGGCCCCTGGCGCGCACGCTTCGCCGCCAAGCGCCAGACCTCCGGCGGCTCGCTCGAGGTCGGGGTCAACGAAATCTCCTCGCTCCGCCAGACCATCAACCCCGGCGCGAACTGGCAGACCTACGAGCTGAACTTCAACGTCAACCCCGCCACCGAAAACAACCAGACCTCCTTCCTCTTCCGCGCCACCGGCGGCTCCATCCTCATCGACGACGTCGTCATCACCCAGCTCGGTGACGAAAACCCCACCACCTTCCGCGACGACTTCGTCGACGTCATCCGCTTCCTCCGCCCCGGCGTCGTCCGCTACCTCGTCAACCGCGCCGACCGCCTCGAAAACCGCATCACCGGCCCGCTCCGCTCCTACGCCCACCGCACCTTCGCCACCATCTCCCGCATCGATTGGGGCATGCACGAGTTTTTCGGCCTCGCCGAGTACGCCGAGTTCGCCCCCTGGTACACCCTCCCCGGCTCCATGACGCCCGACGACGTGCGCTTCCTCATGGAGTACCTCGCCGGCCCCGTCACCACCCCCGGCGGCGCCCGCCGCGCCGCCCTCGGCCGCCCCGCCCCCTGGACCGACAGCCTCGACCGCATCTTCTGCCAATTCGGCAACGAGTGGATCACCTTTTCCGGCACCGGCTTTAACGGCGCCGGCTACTGGGAGTCCCTCATCCAAGCCGCCAAATCCTCCCCCTACTACACCCCCAAAATCGCCTTCGTCACCGACTCTCAAGGCGGCGCCGACTGGAACCTCGGCAACACCCCCTCCACCGAC
>JBILUB010000309.1:0-3665 GCA_044371245.1 Opitutaceae bacterium | reverse complement strand
TGGGTGGGGGGGGGTGCCCGGCCGGCGCTGGGGGGGGGGGGGGGGACTGGCGGGGGCGGTGCTCAGCCCTTGATCGCGCCGGCGGAGAGGCCGCGGACAAAGAGGCGCATGCAGAAGAGGAAGATGATGATGAGCGGGATGGAGGCGATGAAGTAGGCGGCCATGATCTGGCCCCACTGCTTCACGTATTCGCCGTCGAGGTAGATGAGGCCGACGCCGAGGGTGAAAAGCTCCTTGTCCCGGAGGACGATGAGGGGGAGCAGGAAGTCGTTCCATTTGCCGAGGAAGCCGAGGATCGCGAGGGTGCCGATGATGGGGCCGGACATGGGGATGACGACGTGGATGATTTGTTTAAAGTGGCTGGCGCCGTCCATCTCCGCGGCTTCGAAGAGATCTTTGGGCAGGTCTTCGATGAAGTTGCGGAGGACAAAAAGGTTAAACACTTGGGCGCCGGCGATGCCGACGATGATGAGGGCCCAGAGGGTATTGAGGAGGGAGAGGTCTTTGAGGAGAGAGAAGAGGGGGACGATGTTGGCGACGCCGGGGAGGAGCATGAGGAGCATGAAGGCGCCCCAGAGCAGGCCGGAGAAGGGGAGTTTGTAGCGGGCGAAGAAGTAGGCGCCGAGGATGGAGAGGAAGAGGGAGGCGACGGTGCCGGTGACGGCGACGAAGACGGTGTTGGCGATGTAGGGGCCGATGAGGCCGAGGCCGAAGCTCCAGTTGGCGACGCGGTAGACGGAGGGAGCGAAGCGAAGTTCGCCGTCGCGGTAGGAGGGGTCGCCGGGCGGGGCGTGGGCTTCGCCGGCGAGGACTTCGCCCCAGCGGGCGGTGCGGGTCTTGGCCAAGGTGGAGCCGTCGGCGGCCGCGTAGGTTTCGGTGACTTGATAGGGCGGGGAGGGCAGCCAGGGGTTCTGGATGAAGGAGGCGTTGTCCTTAAAGGAGACCTGCAGCATCATGTAGAGCGGGAAGAGCTCGATGCAGAGGAAGAGGAGGATGACGAGGTGTTTGGCCCGGTCGCGCGGGCGCCGGGAGGGGAGGGCGGCGGGGGCCGGGGCGCTCATTTCTCCACCCTCACGTATTTGTTGTTCACGTAGGTGAGGCTGAGGATGAAGACGAAGAGGATCATGCCGATGGCGCAGGCGTAGCCGAACTCCCCGGCGATGAAGGCGCGGTTATACATCCAGAGTCCGGGGACCATGCCGCGGCCGCCGGGGCCGCCGGAGTCGCCGAGGAGGAGGAGCTGGAGGCCGTAGCCCTGGAGGGTGGCGATGATGAGGAGGACGAGGGAGAGGCGGACCTGGGTGAGGATGAGGGGCAGCTCGATGTAGAGAAATTTTTTGAAGGGGCCGACGCCGTCGAGCTCGGCGGCTTCGTAGACCTCTTGGCCGATGGACTGGAGACCGGCGAGGTAGATGAGGACGCCGACGGCGCCGATCCAGGGGAAGCCCCAGAGGAAGAGGGAGGGCAGGATGAGTTCGGGCTGGGAGAGCCAACCGATGGGGACGTTGGCGAAGAACACGCCCCAGCCGAAGAACTGGTCAAGGTGGACGAGGAGGGCCTTGAGGCCGGTGAGGTCGAGGACTTGGTTGAGGACTCCGAGGTTGGGGTCGAAGAAGAATTTCCAGATAAAGAGGGTGACGAGGCCGGGGACGATCATCGGCACGACGAGGAGGACGCGGTAAAAGTACTGGGCGCGGTCGCTTTTCAGGCGGTGGATGAGCACGGCCATCACGATCGAGGGGATCATCTTGAAGAGATTAAAGACGATGAGGATCGAGACGGTGAGGAAGGACTCCCAGAGCATGGTGTCCCCGAGGGCACGACGAAAGTTGTCGAGGCCGATGAACTGCTTGTTGTCGGCGCCCTGCCAGTCGAAGAAGCTGTGGTAGATGGCGCTGGCGGCGGGGAAGTAGGCGAAGGTCGCGACGAGCACCAGGGCGGGCACGATGAAGAAGTAGAGCTTCCACTCGCGGAGTGCTTTTTGGCGGGACAGGGGAAGGGCCATGGGACGGGGGTTCGGGCGCCGGGGCCGGGAGCGGGCGCGCGGGGGAGACTGCGGGGCGGAGGGGGAGAGTAACGGCGGGGGCGGAATCGCTTGCCAAGCGGATTCTGGGGCGGCGGGCCGGGGCGGCGCGGGGGAGAAAATCGTCACGTGAAAACCACGTCGCCCGCTTGCCCGGAGGGAGATGCGCGACAGGCTCGGGGCGTTTCCAAACGATCTTTTTTCCCCTCCATCCATCCTTCGTCTATGTCCTCCGCTCCTGTCGCCGCCTCCGCTTTGATCTCGGCCTTGAACTGGCGCTACGCCACCAAGCAATTTGATCCGTCACGCAAGATCCCGGCGGGTGATTGGCAGGCTCTGGAGGAGGCGCTGCGTCTGGCGCCTTCGTCCTTTGGCATCCAGCCCTGGAAGTTCGTGGTGGTGGAGAGTCCCGAGTTGCGGGCGCGGCTGCGCGAGGCCTCCTGGGGGCAAACGCAGGTGACGGACGCGAGTCATCTGGTGGTCTTGGTGGTGAAGCAGGCGGTGGATGGGGAGCATCTCGATCGCTACTTCGCGGATACGTCGCGGACGCGTGGGGTGTCGGTCGAGTCTCTGGCGGGTTACCGCAAGCTGATCGATGGTTTCGTGTCGGCGCGGGCGGCGGCGGGGCAGCTGGAGCAGTGGTCGGCGAAGCAGGTGTACATCGCCGCCGGGCAGTGCATGGCGGCGGCCGCGATGATGGGGATCGATACGTGTCCGCTGGAGGGGATCGATCCGGCGAAGTACGACGAGTTGCTGGGGCTGAGTGGCACGGGCTGGGCGACGCAGATGGCGATCGCGGCGGGGTACCGGGCGGCGGGCGACAAGTATGCGGTGGCGCCGAAGGTGCGCTTCCCGGCGGCCGAGGTGATCGAGCGGCGTTGAGCCGCGGAGTGGCGGGAGGGCCGGCTGGGGCGGGCCGGGGCGGGCGGGTCGGCCCTCAGTCGCCGGCCTGGGCCCGCTCGCGGGCGGCGCGCATTTTTTGGGAGATGAGCTGACGGGCCGTTTGTTCGGCCTGGATTTTGCGGAGGGTCTCGATCTGGGTCGGGGTGAGGATGCCTTGGGCGCGGGCGATGGTGGCGTCGGTGATGAGAGCGGAGCGTCCGGTGCTTTCGCCCGTCTCGGCGAGGAGGGTGGTGAGCGCCTGGGTCTGGGAGGGGCTGAGGCTTTGGGTGGTGGAGGCGAGGCGCTGGTTTATCTCGGTGACGGTGGCGCGGTGGGGCGCGGTGAGGTTGAAATTTTCGAGGGCGGTGGTGACGGAGGGGCCGAAGGAGGCCTCGATGTTGGCCTCGACCTCGGCCTCGAGGTCGGCGGCGAGTTGGCGGAGCTCGTCGCGGTTTTCGCGTGGATTCATGCCTTGGGAGGCGGCGCTGACCCAGACCTCGCGGCCGGCGTTGTCGCGCTCGACGAGGAGGGTCTTGAGGGCGGCGAGGCGTTCGGGGGCGAGATTGAGCTGTTGGAAGAGGTCGCCGTAGCGTTGTTCGACGCGTGCTTCCTGATCGAGGCGCCAGGCGGCGGCGAAGTCGGGGTCTTTCATGAGCTCGGCCATCTGGGCGGCGAAGCGTGCGCCGCGGGGGCCGCCGCGGTCGCCGGGGCCGCGCTCTTCGGGGGCGGCGGCGGGCTCGGTCGGCGGGGGTGCGGAGGG
>JBILUB010000175.1:0-5735 GCA_044371245.1 Opitutaceae bacterium | reverse complement strand
GTGCGCGCGGCCAAAAAAATCGAGGAAACCCCGAATCTGGAAATGTTATCCATTCGCGTGTCCTGCGTTTGCCGGGACCGGGCGGGGAGTTGTTTGAAGAGCGCCCGGGAGCGCCCGCGGCGCGGCTGAGGCCGGCGATCGACCGCCTGCAGATCAGGCTGAGCCGCGCGAGCGGGTCGAACGCGACACACGCGCAGGAGCTGCGGGAGTTTATCCAGACCCTGCGAGCGGTGAACGATAGCGGGATCCGAGAGCTTAAGTCGGGTGACTTCTACGATTCCTTCCGCGCCAGCCTTTACCGGGGAACGAGCATACCGGAGCAGCTGCGCGCACGTGAGTTTTTCCGGGCCGTGATCCAAGGTGTGGCGGAGGACAGCGAAGGGTAGCTGCGTCGGTTCCGTCACTGATACCCGGTGGTGAGGTCTCGCGGGTCGTGGAGTGGGGTACTTTCGGAATCGTTCACGCGTTGACCGAGGATGAGGGCGCCTTTCCTCGTTTTTGTCCCGATTCACTGTGGTTACCGCCTTGTCCGCCGGCTCCCATCACGCTCCGCTGACCCCATGTCCAAGTCATTTCTGCACGAGGATTTTTTGCTCACGACGGCGACCGCCCGCCGTCTCTATCACGAGGTGGCTCGTCCGCGGCCGATCTATGATTACCACTGCCATCTGCCGCCGGACCAGATCGCGGCGGACAAACGTTTCCGTAATCTGGCGGAGATCTGGCTCGGGGGCGACCACTACAAATGGCGAGCCCTGCGGTCCGCGGGTGTGTCGGAGGATCTGATCACCGGCTCGGTTACCTCCGACTACGAGAAGTTTCTCGCTTACTGTCGGGTGGTGCCGGGGCTGGTGCGGAATCCTCTGCACCATTGGTCGCATCTGGAGCTGCGTCGGTTTTTCGGGATCGATCTGCTGATCAACGAGGCCAACGCCCCCGCGATTTGGGAAAGGGCCAACGCCCTGCTCGCGACTCCGGCATTCACCACGCGTGGCATCCTCGATTCGAGCAAGGTGGCGGTGGTTTGCACGACGGACGATCCGGCCGACTCGCTGGAGCATCATCAGGCCATCGCGGGGAGTGGCCTGCGCACCCGGGTCTATCCGACCTACCGCGCGGACAAGCTGATGGCCGTGGGCGCCCCCGCGGTTTTTAACGCCTGGTGTGAGCAGTTGGCGTCGCGCGTCGATCGCGAGATCGACCACCTGGGGGCGCTGTTGGACGCGCTGGACCGGCGACACGCGTTTTTCCATTCGCTCGGGGGCCGCATCTCGGACCATGGGCTCGAGTGCTTGCCGGACGCCGATTGCACCGAGGCGGAGGCGCGGGCGATTTTCGAGCAGACCCGGACCGGCCGGCCCGCCACCGCGGAGCAGACGGCGAAGTGGGTCTGGTACATGATGGTGTATCTGGGCCGGCTCGATGCGGGGCGCAGCTGGACCAAGCAGCTGCACCTCGGAGCGCTGCGAAACAACAACAGTCGGATGCTCAGGCGGGTGGGGGCGGACGCCGGGGTGGACTCGATCGGCGATTTTCCCCAGGCGCGAGCCCTCGCCCGCTACCTCGACACGCTGGACCGGGAGGGTTGCCTGCCGAAGACCGTGCTCTACAACCTAAACCCCGCGGACAACTACGTGTTCGCGACGATGATCGGCAATTTCCAGGACGGGACGGTGCCGGGCAAGGTGCAGTTCGGCACCGGCTGGTGGTTCCTCGATCAAAAGGAGGGGATGGAGTGGCAGATCAACGCGCTGTCGTCGCTCGGTTTGCTCTCCCGCTTCGTGGGCATGTTGACGGACTCGCGAAGCTTTCTTTCGTATCCGCGGCACGAATACTTCCGTCGTCTGCTTTGCCGTTTGCTGGGCGAGGATGTGGAGGCCGGCTTGATCCCGGACGAGGCGGGGGCGCTCGATGGATTGGTGCGGGATATCTGCTTCGAGAATGCCCGGGGCTATTTCGGGCTCGAGCTCGCTCCGGATTTTTCCACCGCAGGGGGGTGAGCGGAGAGGTGTCGGAGGTGGTGCGGTCGGTTCTGGCGCCGGGGTCGGTCGGGGGGCTGGACCGGCAGGCTCCGGAGCGCCCCGGGACCTTGCCCTCACCGGTCCGGAGGCGCGTGGGCACCTTTACAATTCCACCTCGTGTTTTGACCTTCGCTCGGTTGCGCTTGCCACGGGACGGGAGGCGCACGTCTTACGCGTCACAAACCAACCCATCACAACCATGAGTGGCATCGGCATCTGGATCGTTCTTATCATCATTCCCATGCTTTTTGGCCTGTACGCGCAGGCCAAGATTCGGAGCGCGTACTCCAAGAACGTGCGCATCGGCTCCCGCGGTGGGATCACGGGACGCGAGGCGGCGGAGGCGGTCATTCGTTCCGCGGGCATCCAAGACGTGAAAATCGTCGAGGTGCCCGGGGAGCTGACGGACCACTACAACCCCATGACCAAGACCCTGGCCCTTTCGGCGCATAACTACCACGGGCATAGCCTGGCGGCCCTCGGGGTCGCGGCTCACGAGGCGGGTCACGCGATCCAGCATAAAGTGGGTTACTCCATGATGACGCTGCGTCAGACCCTGGCTCCCGCGACGCAGATCGCCGCGGGTGTCTCCAACTTCGTGTTGATCGCGGGCATCCTGCTGATCAGCAGCGCGATTGGAGGCAAGTTGCTGGTCGTGGGCGCGATCGCGTTGGGAGTGATTTGCTTGTTTCAACTGGTCACCTTGCCGGTCGAGTTTGATGCGAGCCGTCGGGCCAAGCAGCAACTCGTGGGTCTCGGCATCCTCGATCGGGACGAGATGGGCGGGGTGAACGAGACGCTCGACGCGGCGGCTCTGACCTATGTGGCCGCCTTCGTCGCCGCGCTGGGCTCCCTGTTGCATATCCTGCTGATTCTTTCGGGTCGTCGGGAAGAGTAGGAGCCCTGGCTGGATCGTTCCTCGCAGTCTTCAAACCCCGCCAACGTGGCGGGGTTTTTTGTTTTCGAATGGGAACTGGCGAGGAGGCCCTCGTGGGTAGGCGGGGCGAGTGGGAGAACCTTTAGCTGGCGGCCGGGAGGCAGAGGGCGTCGAGACGGCGGAGTATTTCGGTGTCCAGCTGCGGGAGAATCTCGAGAGCGCCCAGATTTTCGAGGAGTTGAGCGGGCCGGGAGGCGCCGAGGATCACGGTGCTGACGCGGGGATTCACGAGGCACCAGGCGATGGCGAGTCGAGGCAGGCTGGTGCCGAGCTCGCGGGCGATTTCGGCGAGGGCGGGCACGAGGGCGATGCGATTGGGGTGTTCGGCCTGCACGATGTCGCGCAGCCACTCCATGCCTTTGGTGCCGAGGCGGGAGTCGGTGGGTACGCCTTGGTTGTATTTCCCGGTGAGGAGACCGGTGGCGAGCGGCGACCAGATGGTGGTGCCGAGCCCGGGTTCGCTGTCGTAGAGCGGGGCGAACTCCCGCTCGACGCGCTGGCGGTGGAAGAGGTTGTACTGGGGCTGCTCGACCACGGGGGCATGGAGGGAGCGAGCCTCACAGTAGGCGCGGGCGGCGGTGATCTGGTCGGCGCTCCATTCGCTGGTGCCCCAGTAGAGGACCTTGCCGAGCGAGATCAGGTCGTGCATCGCCCGGCAGGTCTCTCCGACGGGGGTGTCCGGATCGGGTCGGTGGCAGAAAAAGAGGTCGAGGTGATCGACTTGGAGGCGACGGAGGGCGGCGTCGCAGGCTTCGATCACGTGTTTGCGGGAGAGGCCGCGGCCGTTGCTGCCCTTGTAGGCGTCGCCAAAGAACACCTTGCTCGAGACGACGAAGGAGGCGCGGGGCCAGCCGGACTCCTGCAAGATGCGGCCCATGACCAATTCGGCCCGGCCTTCAGCGTAGCCCTCGGCGTTGTCGAAAAAATTGATGCCGCCGTCGTAGGCGGTGCGCATCAGCTCGCGGGCGGTATCGTCGCCGATCTGATTGCCGAAGGTGACCCAGGCGCCGAAGGAGAGGGCGGAGACCTGGAGTCCGGTTTGGCCGAGGCGGCGGTAGGGCATGGTGGGCATGGGTGAACCGTGGAGCTTTTGGCGGATTTGTCCAAGGTGGGATCGAGGAGCGCTTCGTCGCATCCGGGCGGGGGACAAAAAAACGCGGGCCGGTCGGGCCCGCGTGAATCGCGGTGAGGGGTAAGCAGGGGCCGGGTGGCGCTACCAGCCGTGGGCCTCTTTGAGGGCGCTGTAGGTTTCGGGGTCGATGTGTTCGAAGTTTACCCGGCGGTAGGACATCACTCGCGGCGTACCGGGCGGGTAACGGCCTTGGGCGAAGAGGTCGTTGAAGCCCCAGTTGCGATTGGGCGGAGCGTAGTAGTCGGTGCTCCAGGGCTCGGTGGCGATGCGGCTTTCGAAGAGGGCGACGAGGGAGCCGCGGATGAAGACGGCGCGGTTGGTCCAGCTCTCGAGGAAACGAGGGAAGTTGTGGGCGCCGCCGGAGCTCTCGCCCTTCGCGCCGAGGGTGGGATTGGTCGGGGTGATGCCGGTGAGCAGCGCGGCCGAGATCTCGATGGGGCCGGAGGCATTGGGGGTGCCTGAGCCGAGGGTGGTGCCAATGTTGAAGTTTGGGCTAAGGAGGGTGATGGCGTCGGCGACGAGGGCCGCGGGGGTCTCGCCGGCCTCGGGCACGCGGGCGCTGTTGGTGGCGGGCGAGGTGGAGGTGGTGCCGTCGGCGTTGTAGTGGCCTTGGACATACATCGGGGCGTTGGTCGCGATGGTGAGGCCCTCGTTCGCGGTGCCATAGCTCGGGACCCGGCCGGTGCCTTTGATGATGCGGACGGCGGTGGCGTTGGCCGCCGCGGCGAGGGCGGGGTCGAAATGCCCGACGGTGGCGCCGGTGAGGGGATCGGTGGTGGGGTTGCCGGCGACCTCGACATACACGATCCCGGTCCAGTCATCCGTGGTCAGGCCGCCGAAACCCTCGGAGGCGGCGGCGGCCCGAGTGGTGCCGCCGGAGAGCGTGGCGTTGGTGCCGGCCATGCGGGCCACGGCGAGCCGCAGGGCGTCCATGTCGATGTCGACGAGGTTGACGCCCTTTTTGCGCCGTCGGTCGTGGAGGCCACCGTTGCCCGTGACGAAGGTGAGACCGCTGACGGTGCTGGTGTGGTTCGTGGCAACGCCGGCGTCGGACGGTGGGGTGCTGCGCCACATGGTCAGACCTCCATGGGAGGTGGAGGTGGTGGAGGAACCGGGGACGATCTCGGACACGCCGCCGGTGTAGTTGACGGTGTGGGGGTTGGTGGTGGTGGTGATGAGGATGTTGTAGCGGAATTGGCCGGCCCGTGCGCCGGTGCCGACCTCCTCGACGGTGTAGTTCCTCACGGTCGAGGTGGTGTTGAAGGTGGCGGTGGCGCGGTAGGGTTTGAACTCCACGACGTTGCTGCCGGAGGGGAGGGTGAGGGTTTTGTTTTTGGTCGGGTCGGACTTGCTCCGGCTGGTGACCGTGATCGAGGCGCTGCCGCCGACGGTGGTGGGGGGGACGACGCGGATGTGGATGCCCGCGTCGTTGGCGTACTTTTGGTACTCGATCTCTTTTCGTTGGGCGTAGTCGGGGGCGGCGGGGTTCGTCGGGTGGTTGCCGGGTTCGATGAGGAGTCGACCGGAGTTGCTGGGGTCGAGGGAGGCGTCTTTGAGGGCGACGGAGGGGTTGGTCGGGTTGGCCTCGCGGTACTCGCCGATGGCGACGGGGCGATAGTCGGTGATGCCATGGGCGGCGGTGAGG
>JBILUB010000174.1:0-5797 GCA_044371245.1 Opitutaceae bacterium | reverse complement strand
GGTCTCCGCCGAGGAGGTCGCGAGCATCGTCGCCAAGTGGAGCGGCATCCCGGTGACCCGGCTGGTGGAGGGCGAGCGCGAGAAGCTGCTCCGGCTGAGCGACACCTTGCACCAGCGGGTGATCGGCCAGGATGAAGGCGTGCAGCTGGTCAGCGAGGCCATCCTCCGCGCCCGGGCCGGGATCAAGGATCCGCGCCGCCCGGTGGGAAGTTTCCTCTTTCTGGGGCCGACCGGCGTGGGCAAGACGGAGCTGGCCAAGACGCTCGCGGAGACGCTTTTCGACAGCGAGGCGGCGCTGGTGCGCATCGACATGTCCGAGTACATGGAGAAACACGCGGTGGCCCGCCTGATCGGGGCGCCCCCGGGCTATGTCGGCTACGACGAGGGCGGCCAGTTGACCGAGGCGGTGCGCCGGAAACCCTATGCCGTCGTCCTCTTCGACGAAGTGGAGAAGGCGCATCCCGATGTATTCAACGTGCTGTTACAGGTGCTCGACGACGGGCGGATCACCGACGCGCAGGGACGCACGGTGGATTTCAAGAATACGGTGATCATCCTGACCTCGAACCTCGGCTCGCGCCACCTGCTCGAAGGCGTGAGCGGAGACACGATCCCGGAGAGTGTGCGGGAGAGCGTGATGGCGGAAGTGCGCCGCGCGTTTCGCCCCGAGTTTTTGAACCGGATCGACGAGACGGTGCTCTTCAAGCCGCTCACCCTGGAGGAGATCGCCCGGATCGTGGACCTGCTGGTGGCGGATCTCAACAAGCGCCTGGCCGAGCGCCGCGTCACCGTGGTCTTCGACAAGAAGGCGAAGGAGTGGGCGGCGGAGAAGGGCTACGACCCGGTCTTTGGTGCGCGGCCGCTGAAGCGCTTCCTGCAACGCCACGTCGAGACGAAGCTCGCCCGCGCGCTTGTCGCCGGGGAAGTCGCCGACGGAGCGACGGTGAAGTTCACGGTCGAAGGCGAGGAGTTGACGATGAAGTTTTGAGCGACGCTGTCCCCGTCGGAGTCCGACGGGGACTCGCGATTCTCTTTCCGCGGGTGAATCGCGCGGGAGGGGGGCGGCTCGTCGTGGAGGAGCGCTGGGCGATGTGCGAAGAGGGGAAAAAGTCCCGCCGGCGTTCCGGCCGTCGAGGGGTGGGTGTTTTTTGTGCTCTCATTCCCTCGGGCTGCGACGCAAGCTGGGGGTTTAATCATGGAAAAACGTCCCTTCTCCGAGCTGGGTCTCTCGCCCGAACTTCTCAAAGCCGTCGACAAGATGGGCTTTGAGGAGGCTTCCCCCATCCAGACCGCGGTCATCCCCTTGCTGTTGGAGGGACGTGATGTGGTCGGGCAGTCCGCGACCGGTTCGGGAAAGACGGCCGCGTTTGGCGTGCCGGCGGTCGAGCGGATCGATCCCTCGCTCAAAAAGATCCAGGCCCTGATCCTTTGTCCGACGCGAGAGCTGGCGGTGCAGGTGGCCGAGGAGATGGCCAAGCTGGCATTTTTCAAAAAAGGGGTGCGCGAGGTACCGATTTTTGGCGGGCAGAGTTATGAGCGGCAGTTTCGCGCGCTCGACGCCGGCGCGCAGATCGTGATCGGCACGCCCGGTCGGGTGATGGACCACATGGAGCGGGGTACGATCAAGCTCGACCACCTGAAGATCGTGATCCTCGACGAGGCGGACCGCATGCTCGACATGGGATTTCGCGATGACATCGAGCGCATCCTTTCGGCCGCTCCGGCGGAGGGGCGCCAATCGCTGTTTTTCTCGGCGACCATGCCGCCGCCGATCAAGCAGCTGATCCAGCGCTACACCAAGGATCCGGCCTGGGTGAAGATCGAGGCCCATGCGCAGAACGCGCCGAAGGTGGATCAAGTTTACTTCGAGGTGGATCGCCGTTCGAAGGTGGAGGCGTTGACGCGGCTGATCGATCTGAACGATTTTCGCTACGGGATCATTTTCTGCGCGACCAAAAACATGGTCGATGAATTGGCGGAGATCCTGGCCTCCCGCGGCTATGCGGTGGACCGGCTGCACGGCGACATCACCCAGGCGACGCGGACCAAGGTGATGGACAAGTTTCGCCGTCGCGGTTTCGAGTTTTTGGTCGCCACCGATGTGGCGGCGCGGGGTCTGGACGTCGACGATCTGGAGGTCGTTTTCAACTACGACCTGCCGAACGATGCCGAGGACTACACGCATCGGGTTGGCCGCACGGGGCGCGCCGGCCGCACGGGCAAGGCTTTCACGTTTGTGAGCGGCCGGGAGATTTACGGGCTACAGAACATGATCCGTTATGCGCGGCTGCCCTTGCGGCGGGAGCGGGTGCCTTCGCTGGACCAGGTGGAGGAGGCGCGGGAGAACGTGTTTTTCGAACGGTTGAGGGGTACGCTGGACGCAAAGCAATTTCGCCCGCAGGACCGGATGGTGGACCGTCTGCTGGAGCAGGGCTACGCGAGCACGGACATCATTGGGGCGTTGATTTTTCTGATGAATGGCGGGCAACCCGGCGCCGGCGCCGAGGGTGGTGAAGCGGGGTCGGCGCCTGTGAGCGTACCGTCCAAGCCTGCCAGGCCCTACGATGACGAGACGAGACCGCCGATGTCGGTGCCCGCGCCGGCGGCGGCTCCGGCCAAGGTCGCCAAGCACAAACCGGCCCCGAAGTATGAGGCACGGGATGAGCGCGAGGCGTATTTCGGAGGGGAAGCGGCCGCGGAGCCGGCCGAGCGTCCGGCGCGGCCGAGCAAGCAGAAGTTCGAACGCCCGGCGCGCACCGGGCGCGAGCCGGGCTACACGACGATCTACCTCAACGTGGGCCGGAAGAGTCTGGTCACGCCGGCCGACGTGGTGGGCAAAATCGCGGGGGTGACGCGTCTGCCCGCGGCGGTGGTGGGCGCGATGGACATCCATCAGCGGCATACCCTGGTGGACGTGAAGTCGGAGGAGGCCGAGCGAATCGTGGCGAAGATGAGCGGCATCCGGGTGAAGGGCGTGGCGATCGCGCCCGCCATCGCCACCGATGCGCACCGCGCCGAGGCGCAGGACTAGGCCGGGATGGTTTGGTCGTCCGGGCGCATCCGGACGATTGAAGGGCGGAGGCGGAGGGCCGCGCCCCGGCTCAGGACGGCGGCGACGCTTCGTGGCGGAGGAGCCAGCGTTTGCGGTCGAGGCCGCCCGAGTAGCCTCCGAGGGTGCCGTCGGCGGCGATCACCCGGTGGCAGGGGATGGCGATGCAGAGGGGGTTGGCGCGGTTGGCCTGGGCGACGGCCCGCGGGCCGCTGCCGGTCTCACGGGCGAGCTTTTTGTAACTCCACGTAGTGCCCCAGGGGATACACTGCAGGGCGGCCCAGACGCGGCGTTGGAAGGGGGTGCCCGGCGCGGGGGCGAGCGGGAGGGTGAAGCGGCGGAGCTCCCCGCCGAGATAGGCGCGCAGCTGGGCGACCGCCTCGGCGGTTTCCCCGGGGTGATGGACCAGCGTGGCGCCGGGGGGCAGCAGGGCGGGCAGGGTGGACTCGTCGGCGAAGGTGAGCGCGGCGAGGGCGCCCCGGGCGTCGACCGCGAGGGCCACCGGGCCGACGGGGGTGGCGCAGGTGGTGGAGAAGCAGGTGCCCAGGGGGGCCGGCGTGGGGCGGGGACTGGTCGGGATCCCGGGCATGGCGGGGCTTCAGCGTGCCTCGGCGTAGGCCTCCATGCCGACGCAGCTGCAGACGAGGTTGCGGTCGCCGTAGACGTTGTCCACCCGGCCGACGGCGGGCCAGAATTTGCTCTGGCGGGTCCAGGGGGCGGGGAAGGCGGCGAGCTCGCGGCCGTAGGCGTGTTTCCACTCGTCGGCGCAGGCGACGAGGGCGGTGTGTGGGGCGTTTTTGAGGGGGTTGTCGGTCTTGTCGGCCTCGCCGTTGGCGACGGCCTGCATCTCGCCGTGGATGCCGATGAGGGCCTCGCAGAAGCGGTCGAGCTCGGCGAGGCTCTCGCTCTCGGTGGGCTCGATCATGAGGGTGCCGGCGACGGGCCAGCTCATGGTGGGGGCGTGGTAGCCGTAGTCCATGAGGCGTTTGGCGACATCCTCGACCTCGATGCCGTGTTTTTTCCAGCCGCGGAGGTCGATGATGCACTCGTGGGCGACGCGTCCGTTTCGGCCGCGGTAGAGGACGGGGAAGTAGTTTTCGAGGCGGTGGGCGACGTAGTTGGCGTGGAGGATGGCGAGGCCGGTGGCCTCGGTGAGGCCGGCGGCGCCCATCATGCGGATGTACATCCAGGGGATGACGAGGATGGAGGCGCTGCCGTAGGGGGCGGCGGAGACGGCGCCGATGATGGCGGGGGTGACGGTGCCGCCGTCGGCGAGGGTGTGGCGGGGGGCGCTGACGGAGTGGCCGGGGAGGTAGGGGGCGAGGTGCGCGGCGACGCAGACCGGGCCGACGCCGGGGCCGCCGCCGCCGTGGGGGATGCAGAAGGTTTTGTGGAGGTTGAGGTGGCAGACGTCGGCGCCGATGCGGCCGGGGGAGGTGAGGCCGACCTGGGCGTTCATGTTGGCGCCGTCCATGTAGACCTGGCCGCCGCGGGCGTGGACGTGGGCGCAGATCTCCTGTATCGACTCCTCGAATACACCGTGGGTCGAGGGGTAGGTGATCATGAGGGCGGCGAGGCGGTCGGCGTGCTGGTCGGCGCGGGCGCGGAGGTCGGCGAGGTCGATGTTGCCGCGGGGGTCGCAGGCGACGGGGACGACCTGGTAGCCGCACATGACGGCGGAGGCGGGGTTGGTGCCGTGGGCGGAGGAGGGGATGAGGCAGATGTCGCGGTGGCCCTCGCCGCGGGCGTGGTGGTGGCCGCGGATGGCGAGGAGGCCGGCGTACTCGCCCTGGGAGCCGGCGTTGGGCTGGAGGGAGACGGCGGCGAAGCCGGTGATTTCGCAGAGCCAGGCCTCGAGCTCGCGGGCGAGGCGGGAGTAGCCGCGGCGTTGTTCCTCGGGGGCGAAGGGGTGGATGGAGGAGAACTCGGGCCAGGAGACGGGGAACATCTCGCTGGCGGCGTTCAGCTTCATGGTGCAGGAGCCGAGCGAGATCATGGAGTGGCAGAGCGAGAGGTCCTTGGCCTCGAGGCGCTTGATGTAGCGGAGGAGCTCGTGCTCGGTGTGGTGGCTGTTGAAGACTTTGGCGCGCAGGTAGTCGCCCCGGCGGGCGAGGTCGCCGTGGTGTTCGGCGGGGGAGGGGGCGCCGGGGTCGGGGGGGAGGAGCTCGGCGGACTCGCTGAAGCAGGCGAGGAGTTCGCGGAGGTCGTGCTCGGTGACGGTCTCGTCGAGGGAGAGGGCGACGTGGGTGTCGTCGACGGGGCGGAGGTTGATCTTTCGGGCGGCGGCGGCGGCGTGGACGCGGGCGGCGGAGACGTGGCCGACGAGGAGGGTGTCGAAGACGGGGCCGTCGTTTACGGTGGCGCCGGCGCGGCGGAGGGCGGAGGCGAGGAGGGTGGTGGCGGTGTGGATGCGGGTGGCGATGCGGCGGAGGCCGGCGGGGCCGTGCCAGACGGCGTACATGGAGGCCATGACCGCGAGGAGGACCTGGGCGGTGCAGATGTTGGAGGTGGCTTTGTCGCGGCGGATGTGTTGCTCGCGGGTGCCGAGGGAGAGGCGGAGGGCGGGGCGGCCCTGGGCGTCTTTGGAGACGCCGACGAGGCGGCCGGGCATCTGGCGTTTGAGGCTGTCGCGGGTGGCGAAGAAGCCGGCGTGGGGGCCGCCGCCGCCGAGGGGGACGCCGAAGCGCTGGGCGGAGCCGACGGCGACGTCGGCGCCGAACTCGCCGGGGGGGCGGAGGAGGGTGAGGG
>JBILUB010000173.1:0-5822 GCA_044371245.1 Opitutaceae bacterium | reverse complement strand
CCGACGAGTGCCGCTTCTGGGTCGCCCGGCGCAGCTAGTCATTTTTCACCCGACGAGGGAGCGCGCCGTCCGGTGATGGGCCACGGCCTCGTCGGCAAGGCGTGAGCACGGGCGCGGGGGCCGCCGGTGCAGGTCGGCCCAAAAAAAGGGCCGTGGCCCGGAGCCGCTCCCGAAGGAGACGGCGACGAGCCACGGCCGAAGAGGACAAACCAGCCGAGCGCCTCAGGGCACGCGCAGGCGGATGAACCAGCGGGGGCCCATGTTGGCAGGCGGTACGATGTAGACGTTTTCCAAATCGTTATCGATCTCGTCCACGATCACATCGGCCTCGGCCGGGAGCGGAGTCCAGGTGCTGAGATTGGTCGAGATCTCGATCTGGGCGCGCTGGGCCTCGGGAAGATTACGGTTGCGCTGGAACTCGACAAACAGGGTGCCATCCGCGGCACGCGAGGGTGCCAAGGGCCGGTTGACATACTGCGTCGGGGCATAACCGAGGGCGAACTTGAGCTCGTTCGGCAACCCGTCACCCATCGGCGCGGCGAGCGGGCCGGAGATGGCGGGATTGTCGACGTCGGCCTCGGAGAAGCGCAGAGCGCGCCACAGGGAGTAGTGGTCACCAAAGGCGGCCACGCGCATCTGGTCGGCGTTGAGGACCGTGGTATGGAACCGCACGTCGCGGATGGCGCCGCGGAAGGGAATGGACGCCAGACCTTCGGGGTGGTTGCCCACCGCGAAGGGCACGGCGGAGGTAAAGACGGGCGTGCCGGTGCCCGCGGCGGAGGCAACCTTGGTGCCGTTCAACCAAAGGGCGAGTTCGGTGCCGTCGTAGGTGGAGGCGACGTGGGTCCAGACGCCGACGGGCACGGTGGCGTCGCGATTAACCGCCACGAGACTGTTCCCCCCGACTCTCAAGGCGGTGGCCAGACCTCGGCCTTCGACCATCCGGAGCAGGAACTGGGTGAAGGCGATCAGGCTCGCGCTCTCGGCCTTCGAGATGATGAGCGCATCCTCGTGCGTGCCGGCTTCGCGACGCACCCAGGCGGAGGCGGTGAAGTGAGTGAGTCCGTTGAGCGCGCCGGAGGGGAGGGTGTGGCGCACAGTCGTCTCGTTGAAGAGCAGGCCTTCGGGCGGATTCACGCGAAGCACGGGAGTGCCGGCGTCCGAGGGCATGGGCGGGAAGATGACCCGGAACTGGCGAGTGGCCGTGTCGGTGCGCAGACCGTCGCCGTCGACCGCGCTGCCGCGCACGGAGTAGGTGCCGGGGTCCAGTCCGGTCAGGGTGTGGGCATAGGGAGCGGCGACGAGGGCGCGTTGCAGGGTGCCGTTAAGCTGGAGCTCTACGCGGCTGACGAAGCCCTCCGCATCGTAGGCGGCGAAACGTAGCGGCACGGAGTCGCGCACCGAGTAAACGTCAATCGGCAGGGGATCCAGCCAGTTGATCTCGGGCGGAGTCGATCCACCCTCGGGCAGGGGCGCGGGAGTGTAGGTCGTGGTGAAGGTGCGGCTGCCCTGGGCGAGGATGGCGTTGGTGTCGGTGCGCCGGGCCACGATCTGCACGGTGTGGGTGCCGGGCTGCAGACGGTCGAGCTTGATGTCGCCCATCGTGATAATGGGGCCGTTGTCCACGCCGTTGATGAAGAGGCGCAGGGAGACGGTGCCACGCAGGATGGGGATCTTTACGCCGCGGGTGTTGAAGAGTTGGGTGTGGTCAAACTTCACCACGACCGGCTCGGAGTGCGTCGAGCCCGCCGCCGGGGCGATGATTTCGATGTGTTCCTTGCGGGAGAAACGGAAGGTGCGCTCCACCACGCGGACGGGCGTGTCGTAATAATAGAGGCCCATGCGCAGAGTGTGGGTGGTGATGGCGCCCTCTTCGTTGGTGTTGGGGATCTCGCGGTTGATGATGCCCTCGATCGGGGTGCCGTTGTAAGAACCACCAGGCACTTCCCTGCCATCCACAAAGGTGCGCAGATAGTAGCCGGGGATCTTGAAGTCCCAGTTGGCGTAGCGGTAGAGCAGCTCGATGCGGCCGTTGAGCGAATCGTAGGCCATGAGCTGGTTCGGGCGCGGAGAATCGAGCTGGAAGAAAGGGCCGCTGGGCACCGCCGCGTTGTAACGAGTGAGGTAGAAGGAGCCGTGCGGATGGGGCACGGAGTCCGGACTGTAGCCGTGGCGAGAGAGGTAGGTGGGCACGCCGGTGCCGCTGAGGCTGCCGTCGCGGTCGTAGAGGCGGCCGACGAAGGAGCTGGCGTTGCCCATGGGCAGGCCGTTGATCACGCGGTTGTCCCGGATCAGGGTCTGCTCAGTGAGGCCACCCGCCTTCTGCATGAAGAGCGCGCCGCTGAAGGTGTTGACGAAGGTGTTGCCGGTGACCCGAAAACCCGGGTTCAAGCCTTCGCGGGCGAAGATGCCGACGAAGTTATGCGGGTGGCCGTTCACGTCGTTGCCGGTGCGGCCGACGATGAGGCTGTCGAAGACCGCGCCGGGACCGCCATCGCTGGTCACGCCGATGGGCATGTCGGCCATGATGGAGTCGCTGATGATCTGGTTTTTGTCCTCGAGCCAGGCGCTGGAAGTGCCGTTTTTGTAGGCGAAGAAGCGCTTCATCACGATGTCGCCGCTGTTCACGTTGCTGAAATCGCGGAAGAAGATGCCGTGGCCCTTGGTGAAGAAGGGATAGAAGATGTTCGGCTCAAAGGGAGGCAGGTGGTCGGCGTTGCTGTGCGCGACGTTGTCCTCGAAAATGGCGTCGGCGGTGCGCACGGAATTGTGCGGGAGTGCGTTGGGGTTGTCCTCGCTGCTGCCCATGAACTCACCGTCGAAGAAGAAGCCGTTTTCGCCGCCGACGGCGCGATTACGACGCAGGGTGTTGTTGGGATTTTTGCCCCAGAAGACGGCGGCGCGATGCTCGTTTTGCAGGGAGGGGACCTGCACCTCGCCCGAGGGGAAGGCGACGTGCTCGACGGCGGGCGAGCGGGTGAGGATGCCGAGGTTGTCCTCAAAGACGTTGAGCTCCTCGTCGCCGTCCTCGGCGGTCACGTAGGCGTGGTTGCCGATGTTGTAGGCGACGTTGTTGAGCACGCGGACGCCGTTGGTTTTGTGGATGTTGACCGCGCGCTGGAAGGCGTCGTGGAAGCTGGAGTTGCGCACATACTGGCCGGTGGCGGGTTGGCCGCTGGACTTGGTGAACCAGTGCCAGTGCAGGGAGTAGCGGCCCTGTTTGCCGCGCTGGCCCATGCGGGTGAACTCGGCGCCCTCGATGGTGGCGAAGCCGCCGCCCATGATCATGACGTGGCCGCCGAAGTGCTGGGCCAGCGAGTCGTCCGCGCCACGCAGCACGATGTTGCGGGTGAGGAGGCCGATCTCGGCGCGCATGTCGAGGGTGCGGCCGGCGATGGTCTGCACGCGGCCGAAGTGGCGATACTGGAGCGCGGGGGTGAACGAGACGCGGCGGCCCTCGATCGCGGTGATGGTCAGCTTCTCGGCCTCGGTCGGGATGTAGCCGCTGGGCGCGAGGGCGAGCTGATCGCCGACGGTCCAGCCGGTCGGCTCGGTGGCGAGCAGCACGGAGGTGTCGCCGGGGTTGGCGTCGGCATCGATCACCGTCCAGGAGAGCTTGGTGGCGGAGGCGCCGTGGAGGCTGAGTTTGCCGCCATCCATCGCCATCAGGAACTTGTTGCCGCTATGCAGCGGGGGCGTGCCGAAGCGGTTGAGGAGACGATCGGTGCCGTGGAAGGTGATGTGGGTCTTGCTCTGGTGCTTCGCGGACTCGGTGCCGATGCGCAGCTCGGAGCCGGGCCCCATCACCATTAGCCATTCGGTGTCGAGACCGACGCCGGGTTTGTCCTCGAAGATGAGTTTGCCGTGGACCATCAGGCCGGCGAGCACGGGGGTGTCCACGTCGAGCAGCACTTCGGCGCCCTCGGGGATAGTGACGTTTTTGCCCGCGATCGGCACCTCCGGCACGCAGGGGCAGGAGAGGTCGTTACAGGTGGCGACGCGGAAGCCCGGCTGCTGCCAGGTCGCGGGATCGGACCAGCGCAGCGGCGCGGCCAGGAGGGAGGTGGTGAATGCTAACAGGCCGAGCACCGCGCTCGAGCCGCGTCGGAGGGTATTTATTGAGGTCATAAGACGTTTAATTTTCTGAAAGAGGGGATTTAACCATCCCATACCTCGGTAGGGGGTGCCCGGCTCGCAAGCGCAGGCACGTCACCACACTTCTTTTGACTAAACCCCAAAAATTAAAGTGCCGTAATCATCTATTCTTAGATGAATTAAGTACGTTTTATAAATGGAATAGGGTAAGCGTTGATTCTCTTTGAATGTACGAGACATCCATAAGCGCGAGATACCGAAAACCTTGACCGAGTTTCCTCCGTACCAGCTTGAGCGACCGTTACTGAAGCCCAGCGAGAGGGCGCACGGGCGCCAGCGGGTCCGTTTGATGACCCGGCCGCTTACCCCTTGGTCGGAGGCGCGATCGTGTTTCCTAGTCGTAGCTCCACCGGCAGCACCACGCTCGGTAGCACCGCCCGCGGATCGTTCACCGCCTGCAGAATCTGTTCGGCCGCGAGACAACCCGCCGAGAATCGGTCAAACAGCACTCCCCCCATCTCAAACTCCAGCGCCACCGCTCGGGCTTCCACATCGAGACTGGCGATCGAAAGATCCCGCGGCACCCGCAGGCCGGCGATCGCGAGCGCCTGCGCGATCGAGCCCGGTATCCGATCGCCGCCACCGATGACCAGGGCGCTCAGTTTTTCCTGCTGCAGACTTCGCGCGAGCACTTCCGGGTTCGGATCATTTACCACGTGGATCGGCTCGAGCCCCTGCTCCTTCAGCGCCGACTCGAAGCCTTCGATCCGCGCGATGTAGCTATGGTGGTCGAGCACCTCCCGCATGTTCTGGTAGTAGAACCAATGGCGGCCGAGATGGAAAAACCCGATCCGTCGGTGCCCGAGTCCGACCAGGTGCTCGACCGCCGCTCGCGCCACCTTCACCTCATCCCGATAGATGCACCGCTCGGCCTCGAATACTCCGGAATCAAAAAACACCGAGGGCAAACCACAGGATCGCAGCAAGGCGAGGGGCTCGGGCGCCAGGCCGATGTGCATCACCAGTCCGTCGAAAAACCGCTCGCGGAGCGCGGTCGGCAGATTCTTCTCCGACTTGGTCTCCAACTCGCCCAGCTCGACCATGACCGTGTGGAAATCTTCGTTGGCCAGTCGCTGGTTTAGCCCGACCAGAAAGGGGTACATCCCATGGTTGCCGACGCGGCCCGTCACCGCCGAGTAGCTCCGGCTCACAAAGCCGATCGCGTGAGTCCGGCCCGAGCGCATGATGCGCGCCGAGCGGCTCGGCCGATAGTCGAGCTCGTTGGCCGCGCGCAGGATCCGCTCCCTCACTTCGGCCGAGACCGCGATCTTCCCCTCCTTGCCCCGCAGCACCACGCTGACCGCCGCCTGCGAGACGCCGGCCCGCTTGGCCACGTCCAACAGGGTGGTCAGGCGGCCCTTGATCAGCGAAACGGGCCCGGAAGTGGGTGGTGCGGGGCGGATGGCGCGAGGCATTACGCCGTCGCGCTTCGCACGCGGTCGGCGTAATGTCGAATATTAAACACTTAATGGCGTCAGCGCCAAAGGGCCGGGAGTAGACTGACGAGCCCCGGGGTGAAGAAATGCCCGCTCAGGGCACGCGCGGGCGAATCAAACTGCGAGGGCCCAGGTTCTCGGGCGGCACGTCGCAGACGCGCCCGAGGTCGGCCTTGTTCGGCTTCGGTGAACCGCTGCGCGCGCCAGAGCGAGTGGGCATCGCCCTGCTCA
>JBILUB010000294.1:0-3757 GCA_044371245.1 Opitutaceae bacterium | reverse complement strand
AGCCGCGGCCGAAGAGGCGAGCCCAGAAGGATGGGCGGGGTTTCTCGATTCCGGCCGGGGGCGGGGGGAGGTGGGGCTGGAGGAGGCCGGCGACGGCGGCTTGGAGGGAGGAGTCGGGGAGGGGGGCGACGAGCTGGGCCGGGGGGGTGCCGGCGGAGGCGGCGGCGCGGAGGTGGTCGAGCTCGGCGGGGAACCAGGCGACGAGGCGGGAGACGCGGGCGCGGAGGGCGGCGGGGGCGGCGAGGGGGTCTTTGGCGACGGCGGCGCGGCCGGGCTCGTTGAGTTGGCGGGCTTCGAGGGCGAGGGCTTCGAGGAGGTGAAAGCCTTTGGCTCCGGGGCGGAAGGGGAGGAAGCGGGCGAGGCTTTCTTCGTCTTTGTGGGCGAGGGCGTTGAGCAGGTCGCGGAAATCTCCGCCGACGATGACGGATTGGGAGAGGCGGGCGGCGAAGGAGACGAACTGGCCGAGGGTGTCGACTTTTTCCATGCGGCAGAGCTCGAGGGTGGACTCGGAGAGGCCGGAGAGGACGAGGGGAAAGTCGGGGGGGAGCTCGAGTTTCGCCATGTTTTTAAGGAGCGGCGAATCTTCGTCCACCTCGCCGGGGCCGACGGTGGAGAGGTCCATCATGTCGCCGAAGGGTTCGTCGAAGGCGACGGTCTCGTTGAGGATGGAGATGAGGTGGCCGAGCTGGGAGGGCGGGAGGCCGCGGCTGGCGAGGGCGGCAACGGCTTGGGGGTAGGGGAGATAAATGTAGGCGGCGGGGGTCTCGTCGGGGTCGGTGACGGGCCAGGGTGGGACGTCGAGGTCGGCGGCGAGGCTGGCGAGGGAGGTGTCCACCATGATGGATTTGGCGAAGGCGGCGCGGGCTTTGTCCCAGGCGAGGGCGTTGGCGGGGGTGGGGGGGGTGGTGGACATGGGTGGGGCGGCGGCGGGCGGGGCTGGGGGCGCTCGATCAGGTGGCGGCGGGGGCTTGGCGGAGGAGCTCTTCGGCGACGCGTTCGAAGTCGCGCACGACGTTGTCGCCGGCGGCGTCCTGGCCGAGGAGGTTTACGGGGAGGCCGAGGGCGACGGCGCGGCGCACGACCATGGCGTCGCGGACAAAGGCGTCGAAGATGCGGGCTTCTTTGGCGGTGCGTTTGGCGGCTTTGTACTGGTTCATGCGCAGCTGCATGCGCATCTTGGGGACCTCGATGTCGACGCCGGTTTTGATGGCGTTAAAGATGATGCCGTGGACCTGGGCGGGGGGGCCCATGCTGGAGCGGCGGAAGCTGGCGGAGAGTTGGTGGAAGCGGGCGAGTTTTTCGACGAGGAGGGTGAAGCCGATGAGGGAGAGGGCGTCGGGGTTGGCGGGGACGTAGATTTCGTTGGCGGAGAAGACGCCGCACTGGGAGGCGCGGAGGATGTTCGGCGGGCAGTCGAAGAGGATGAAGTCGTAGTCTTTCTCTATCTCGGCAATCTGTTCCTGGAAAATGACATACGCGGGTCGGCGGGGGTCGCCGGTATATTCGCTTTCGAGGTCGACGAGGTTAAAGGCGGTGGGGAGCAGGTCGAGGCCGGGGAGGGGGTTGCCGCCGGCTTTGTCGGTGACGACGTCGCGGATGATGATGTCGCGGACGCGGTGGACGCCGGGGTCGAAGATGGAGAAGAGGGCACCTTCGCCGGTGGTGTTGATGGGGTTCCAGCGGTCGAGTTTGAGGAGCCAGATGGAGGCGTTTGACTGGGTGTCGAAGTCGCAGAGGAGGACGCGGTGGCCCATGCGGGCGAGGCAGGCGGCTGTGTTTACGATGAGCGAAGTCTTTCCGACTCCGCCCTTGTAGTTAATAAAAGCGAGCTTGCGGGCCATGGTGCAGGGGAGTGTTTAAGGCTTTTACAATCTTGGGGCCCGGGAGCGAGGGCAATATGCGCGTTATTCGGTATCGGCACGTTTGGCGCGGGGCTTTTGACCGCTTTTTGCTGGCGCTCGGGTGTGCTTTAGGGGGCTGTGCTGGGGTGATGAACGCTCCGTCGCTCGAACGTGCCCGTCGTTTGCTGTGTGGTTTGCAGGATGAGATCCAGGCGACTTTGATCGCGGCGAGGGTGGTGGAGGGGCGGCGTTTCGCGAGGGTGGCGGAGGTGGTGGCGGAGGACACGATTTTCCACGTGGACAAGCTTTCCGAGGCGGCGATTTTGTCGTGGCTGGAGGGGAACTGGCCGAGGGGGTGGCCGGTGGAGTTGGTGATGGAGGGGCTGGCGCCGGGCACGTGTTTCCCGCGGGGTTTGCGGCCGGTGGATGCGGAGTGGGTGTTGATCCTGGATCCGATCGATGGGACGCGCTGTCTGATGTATGACAAGCGGCCGGCGTGGGCGCTGGCCGGGCTGGCGCCGCGGCGGGGCGGGCGGGCGACGCTGGCGGACATCGTGGTGGCGGCGATGACGGAGTTGCCGACGGCGAAGGCGGGTTTCGCCGATCAGTTTAGCGCGGTGCGGGGGCGTGGTTTGGTGGCGACGCGGCGGGAGCTGGGAACGGGGAAGGTGAAGCGGTGGACGCCGCGCCCGAGTCAGGCGAGGGACTGCGACCATGGTTTCGCGTCGTTGGTGAAGTTTTTCCCCGAGGGGAAGGCCTTGGCCGCGGGGGTGGAGGAGGCGTTGTGGCGGGAGCTGGGCCTTTACCTCCACGAGGGTGGGGCGCGGGTTTTCGACGATCAGTACATCTCGACGGGCGGGCAGTTGTACGAGTTGTTGGTGGGGCATGATCGGATGGTGGCGGATCTGCGGCCGCTGCTTTTGCCGCGGGTGGGGGTGCCGGCGGGGCTGTGTTGCCACCCCTACGATATCTGCACGGCGCTGCTGCTCGAGGCGGCCGGGGGGGTGGTGGAGACGCCGGAGGGGAAGCCGCTGCGTGCGCGGCTGGATACGACGAGTCCGGTGGCCTGGGTGGGCTACGCGAACGGGGAGCTGGCGCGGAGGATGCGGCCGGCGCTCAAGCGGGCCTTGCGCGCGGTCGGCGTGTAGTGCGGCCGGTGGACCACGAGGCGTGGATGAGGGTGGCGCGGGGGCTCGCGGGAGGGCCGGGGTCGGCGCGGTGGCCGGTGGAGAGCAGCAGGTCGACCGCGGCTTCGCCGACGAGGTCGTTGTGCTGTTCGAGGCCGGACCAGTCCGCGCAGCCGCGGCGTCGTTCGAGCTGGATCAGGCCTTGATCGCGGGGGATGCGCAGGCCGGCGGCTTCGAGCCAGTCGCGGACCACGGTGTGGAGGGTAAGGATGACGTCGGGTTTTTGCGCGGCGAGCCAGGTGTGGAAGAGGGCGGGCTGACTGCGGGCGAGCTCGACGTCGAGGAAGGCTTCGGTGTGGTCGGCGGGGGGCAGGTTGCGCTGGGCGCACCAGAAACCGGCGGTGAAGCGGCCGTCGACGAGGCGGTCGATGGTGCGTTCGAGGACGAGGGCGGGCCGCCGGTAGCCGAGGCGCTGCGCGTGCGACATGGCTTCGAGGACGAGGGCGTGGTGGTCGACGCAGGCAAAGCTGAGGGTGGGTTCGCGGGTGCGCACGCCGGTGACGACGACGGATTGTTGACGGAGCACGGGGGTGAAGTGGGCGGGGAGGCGGTTGTCCTTCATCAGGCCGACCACGAGCGCGCCGCGGATGCCGCGGGCGCGGAGGACGCGGGCGAGCGCGGGTCCGCGCAGGTCGGGGGCGTGCAGCCAAAAGTAATCGAGGGCGTATCCGAGCTGAGCGGCGCGTCGGCGGCAGCCGGTGACGTAGGCGGGCACGGTCGGGTAACAAA
>JBILUB010000172.1:0-5845 GCA_044371245.1 Opitutaceae bacterium | reverse complement strand
CCACGCGCTCGCCGCCTACGAGGGTCAACTGCACGACTTCCGCTCGGCTCTCGAGCAGGGCGACTGGACCGAGGTCCGCGCCCGTCTCGAACGAGGCAAAACCTGGCGCGACGGCTTTCGCCCCTAACCCCCGCCCAGCCGCTCCTTTCCCGTTTCACTCATGTCCGCTCCGTCCCCGCTGCCCGCACAGCTCCCCATCACGCCTTTTACCCGCCCGCTTCACGGCGTGGTCACGCCTCCCGGCTCCAAGAGCCTGACCAACCGGGCCCTCCTCCTCGCCGCCCTCTGCTCCCGGCCGGTCACACTCAGCGGAGCCCTGGTCAGCGATGACACCCGCCTCATGGCCGAGGCCCTGCGCCTCCTCGGTTTCGATGTGCGCGCCGACGACGTGGCGCGACGCCTCACCGTGGCCGATCAGGACAAGGCCTTCCGCTCCCCCGGGCCGGTGGAGCTCTATGTCGGCCTCGCCGGCACCGCCGCGCGTTTCCTCACCGCCCTCTGCGCCGCCGCGCCCCGTGGAGTCTACCGCATCCAGGGCACCGAGCGCATGAATCAACGTCCCATGAAGGGACTGATCGACGCCCTTCGCGCCCTCGGGGCGGAGATCCGCTGCCTCGGCGTCGAAGGCTTCTTCCCGATCGAGATCCACGCCCGGGGCCTCCGTGGTGGCCCGGTGGCGATCGATGCCACCGAGAGCAGCCAGATGTTGTCCGCGCTCCTCATGGTCGCGCCCCTTTGCGCGGCACCGGTCGAGATCACCACCCTCGGCGGAGTGCGCTGGCCCTTTGTCGAGATGACCACCCGCCTCATGGAGCGCTTCGGCCAGGCCCCCCTGCGGCGCCTCGACGAAAACCGCTTCCGCCTCGCCTCCGGCCAAGCGTACTCCGCGCCGGGCGGCGCCTGGCCAATCGAGCCCGACGCCACCGCCGCCAGCTACTTCGCCGCCCTCCCCATCGCGACCGGCGGCTCGCTCCGTCTGCTCGACCTCCACGAGGGCCTGCAGGGAGACACCCGCTTCCTCGAGGTGCTGGCCGACATCGGCCTCGTGGTCTCGCCCGGGGCCGACGGCTACGAAGTCCGCCGTCCGCCCGACGCGCATCTCGCCGGCACCGCCCGCGATTTTTCCGGCTTCTCCGACACCTTCCTCACCCTCGCCGCGCTCAGCCCGCTGCTCCTCGGCCCGACCCGGATCACCGGCATCGCCCACACCCGCAAACAAGAGACCGATCGCGTCTCCGGCATGGCCACCGAGCTCCGTCGCCTGGGCCAGGAGGTCCGGGAGACCGAGGACTCGCTCACCATCGTCCCCGATCTCGCCGCGCTGCGCGCCGCGCGCGGCACCCTCGTGCGGACCTACCACGACCATCGCTTCGCGATGAGCTTCGGAGTGCTCGGCAGCCATGACCTTCACGGCGACGGCCGACCCTGGCTCGTCGTCGACCAGCCCTCGTGCTGCGCGAAAACCTTTCCCGATTTCTTCGACGTTCTCGACGGCCTCCGCCTCCGCGCCTGATCCTCACGCCTCCATGCTTCCCGCCTCCCGCCCTGCCCCTTTCCTCCTCGTCGCGATCGACGGCGGCGCCGCCGCCGGCAAGTCCACCACCGCGCGCGCCCTCAGCGCCCGCTTCAACTTTCTCCACGTCGACACCGGCTCCCATTACCGCGCCCTGACCGCCGCCCTCCTTGGCTCCGGCCTCCGCGCATCCGATCCGGCCGCCGTCGAACGCGCGCTGGAGACGCTCCCCCTCGGCACCCGCGTCGACGGACGCCGCGCCACCATCGAGGTCCGCGGCCAGCCCGTGCCGGAGACCGAGCTGCGCGGCCCCGCGGTCAATGCCAACGTCTCCCACTTCGCCGCCCTTCCCGCGCTGCGCGCCAAACTCCTCGCCTACCAGCGCGACCAGGCCCGCATCGCCCGCGAACACGACTTCGCCGGACTGGTGATGGAGGGCCGCGACATCGGAACCGTCATTTTTCCCGCCGCCGATTTTCGCTTTTTCCTCCACGCCGACCCCGAGGAGCGCGCCCGTCGCCGCGCCGCCGAGGGCCAGCAGGACTCGATCGCCGAGCGCGACCGCCTGGACAGCTCGCGCCAGACCGCGCCGCTGCTCTGCCCACCCGGAGCCACCGACATCGACTCCACTCACCTCTCGCTCGACGAAGTCGTGGACCGGGTCTCCGCTCCCATCGCCGCCCGCCTCGCCGGCGCTTGATCACCCGCGCACATGAAGAGCCCGGTTCGTCCCCGCGCCTTTCCCCAGTTGGAGATGCAGCCCCTGTATGGGGTTTGCCACTACATCCTGCGCTGCGCCCATCAGGCCGTGTTTCGCGGCGAGGTGGCGGGCCTGTCCCTCCTGCCCTCCGACGGCGCCTTCCTCGTGGCCGCCAATCACGCCAGTCACCTCGACCCCCCTTTCATCGGCGCGGTACTCCCGCACCAAATGGCGTTTTTCGCCCGTAAGTCGCTCTGGAAACCGGGCCTAGCGAGCTGGTGGATGAACGGCGTGGGCGCCATCCCGGTCGATCGCGACGGCTCCGACTTGACCGCGATCAAACGTGTGCTCGCCACCCTCGCCGCCCACCGGCCCATCGCCCTTTTCCCCGAGGGCACCCGCTCACCCGACGGCGCTCTCCAGCCCGCCAAGCCCGGCGTCGGCCTCATCGCCTGCAAAACCGGCGTCCCCGTGGTCCCCTGCCGCATCTTCAACAGCCACCTCGCACTCGGTCGCGACGGAGCCTTCCGCCCCGGCATCCCCATCGACATCGTCTTCGGCCGTCCCCTCGCCCCCGCCGACTACGATCACAAGGCCGACGGCAAAGAGCGCTATCAACGCGCCAGCGAGCGCATCATGACCTCCATCGCCGCGCTCCGCGCCCCATCGGATCGGGTGCTTTGATCGCGACCCGCGCTCACCGTTCGGGCACCAGCCAGTGCAGGCCCCCGCGCGCCCCCGGCGCCTGCCCCAGCACCGATCCGAGCCATCGCGCCGCCGTTTCCAGATCCCCCGCCGCCTGCCAAGGGGGGTTGATCACCAACACCCCGCAACCCCACACCTTCAGGCCCGCCCCCTCGCCCCCGATCAACAGCTCCACCGTGCAACACGGCGGCAGCGCCTTTATCCCCAACAGCTCCCGGTAAAAGGCGTCCACCCGCGCCCGTGCGGTGAGCGGATACCAAACCGCGAACACGCCCGCCGGCAGCCGGGCCAGTCCCCGCTCCACCGCCTCCACCACCCGCGCCCATTCATCCTGCGCCTCGAAGGGCGGATCGATCAACACCACGGCCCGACGCTCCGGCGGCGGGAGAAACGCGCGGACCGCCGAATACCCGTCCAGCGCCTGCGCCGACACCCTCCGCAAACCGGCAAACTCCGCCTCCAGCGCCTTCGCCTCCTCCGCCTGCCGCTCGCAAAAAACCGCCCGGTCCTGCTCCCGCAAACGCGCCCGGGCCAGATGCGGCGAGCCCGGATAAAAACGCGGGCCCACCGACGCTCCGTTTTCGCCCGCGCCCAGCCGCTCCCTCGCCTCCAGATCGAAGGCCCGCACCACCGCCAGTTAGTCCGCCACCGCCGGCGGCAGATCCGAGCGAAACCACAAACGCCCCACCCCTTCGGGCCACTCCGGCTCTCGCGGTTTGCTCAGCCCACCCGCCGACGCCGCCAAATCATAGGCCCCACGCCCGGCATGCGTGTCCAAAAACAGAAACCCACGATCCTTCGCCTGCATCCCCGCCAGCAAGCGCAGCAAGACCACGTGCTTCAGCACGTCGGCGAAATTCCCCGCGTGGAAAAGATGGCGATAGTTCAAGCAGTGCCTCTCCCGCCTCAGACCACCTTGACCGGCACCTTCACCACCGTCTTCCGCACCAGACTCGGGAGCCCGTCCGCGATCGAGGGCATATGGCCGTCGGCCGGGAAAAACACCGCCAACTCGCCCTCGCCCACGCGCAGCCAGGACCCGCCGTCCACCTCGGCGAAAAACATCAAATCACGCTCCGCGCGCAGATCCTCGACCCTCGTCAAGGCGCTCGCCTCGCGCACCCCCATCAACTCCCGTCCCGCCACCACCACCTGCACATCCGCGTACCGCTCGTGCCCCTCCCAGCGACCCTGCTCGCGCGGCTTCGAGACGTAGGCCTGTTCCAACGCAAACACACCCTCGCCCAGCTCCACCCGCTCGGTCACCCCCGCCGAGAGCCCCGCCAGACGCAGCGCCTCCGGCGATTCCGGACGCAGACACCGCGACACATACTCGAGCGCCACGCCGAAGCCCGGCGACAAAGCCAACTGCGCGCTAACCGTGGAGAGGGATCCAAAAAGGGCCATGAAGGCGCGCAGCCTCTCGCTCCCCCCGCCACACGCAAGCGCGGACCTCCTGCCCGCTCCGCCGATCCCGCCGATTCGCTTCGCCCACGGCCGCGCCGACGACGCGCACCCCTGCTGTTCGGGTTTAACCTCGCCCGCCCCACCCCGTCCCCCTTAAGCACGGCCTTCATGGCAATGGATTTTGGCTGGTGGGTCCGCGACGACCCCGAACAGGGCAAATATCAACTGTGGGTCGAGTTCCACGGCGGCGAGGTCTCGTGGAAACGCAAATCCGGCCACCACACCCAGTGGGAACCCGTGCCCACCATCACCACCGAGATGTGGGACCGCCTCATCGACGAAGCCGCCAAACGCGTGCCCCGCCGCCTCATGTCCCCCAAACAATTCGACGAGCTCAAACGCGTCCGAGCCGGCGCCGAAGACGCCTCCACCCCCCGTCCCCTGAAACGCGGAGCCCACCTCAAACGCGCCCGCGACCTCCCCTCCGGCTAGACCGCGCCCCGCCATGTCCCTCCCCGCCTGGCCCCACCTCCACCGCCCCCCCGCGACTCCCGGCGCCCCCGCCCTCCTCCTCCTGCACGGCACCGGGGGCAACGAACACGACCTCGTCGGCCTCGCCGATAAACTCGCACCGGGGGCCGCCCTGCTCGCGCCCCGCGGCCGGGTCAACGAGGGCGGCGCCGCCCGCTTTTTCCCCCGACTGGCCGAGGGGGTCATCGATCCCGCCGAGGTCGTCCCCCACATCGACGAACTCGACGACTTCCTCGCGAACATCCTTCCCCATTACGGCCTCGACCACCGCCCCGACGGCCTCGAGGTCCTCGGCTACTCGAACGGGGCGAACACCGCCGCCGCCCTCCTTCAGCTCCACCCCGCCCTCCCCCTGCGCCGCGCCAACCTCCAGCGCCCCATGGTCGTGCTCGAGCGCTCCGCCCCCGCCGACAGCCTCGCCGGCCGCCAAATCCTGCTGCTCAACGGCGCCCACGACCCCATCGTCCCCACCGACCACCCCGGCCGTCTCGCCGCCCTCCTTCGCCACGGAGGCGCCCGCGTCGAGGTGCAGATCCACGCCGACGCCGGCCACGGACTCTGCGCCGCCGACATCGCCGCCGCCCGCGCCTTCCGCGGCGCCTGAGGACCGCTCCCGGCGGCCCTTTCCATTTGCGAGCCCCACCTTTGCCCACAAGCTCGACCCATGTTCGACCTCATTAAAAAAACCCTCCTCGCCGGCGTCGGCGCCGCCGTCGTCACCAAGGAAAAAGTCCAGGACACCCTCGAAGACTACGTTCGCCAGGGTAAACTCCGCGCCGAAGACGCCCGCATCATCGCGGACAAAATCGCCGAGCGCGGCCGCCGCGAGTTCGAGGAGCTCAGCGCCCAGGCCTCCACCCGCGCCTCCGAACTCTTCAACCGCCACGACACCGCGGTCACCGCCCGCCTCGCCGCCCTCGAAGCCCGCGTCGCCGCCCTCGAAGCCGCCGCCGGCAGCCCCCCCCCCCCCCCCCCCCCCCCCCACCCCC
>JBILUB010000171.1:0-5876 GCA_044371245.1 Opitutaceae bacterium | reverse complement strand
AACGCCACCTCGCCCGCACCCTCAAGCACCTTCGCTCCAAGGCCGAAACCCTCGGATTCCAACTCACTCCCATCCAACAGACTGCATGATGTTACTTGAGAGGACAGGGCGAAACCGGAATCCGGTGAACGGGGTGGGCCGGGCCAAGGGGTAGGGCACTGCGCCCCGCGGGCTTGCCACCGTCCGGGAGCTCGCGCAGGGTCCGCGGCTCCATGGACAAGCTCGAGGAAATCTTCCGTATGCAAACCGCGCTAAACGCGCGCATCGGCGTAAATTTGCCGCCGCCCTCGGACGAGGAAAAGGCGAAGTGGATTCTCAACTACACGCGCGCGATGCAACAGGAGACGGCCGAATTGATCGACAGCGTGCCGTGGAAGTGGTGGGCCAAGTACCAGAAGTTTGACGAGCAGAATGCCAAGGTCGAGGTGGTGGATCTTTTCCATTTTCTCGTGTCGCTGGCGCAAACCTTGGGGATGAGCGCGGACGATGTTTACCAGGCGTACTTGAAGAAAAACGCCGTCAATCATCAGCGGCAGGAGTCGGGGTATGCGGTCAAGGATGCGGGGGACTCGAAGCATATTTGAGCACCGGATACGGCAGGCGGGGAGATTTGAAAGGCGGGTCGCTCAAGGGCTTCGTTTTCTCGTCCCCGAGAAGGATGATTGGAGTAGCCGGCGCCGGGCCCGTGGGTGAGACTCGCCTGATGATCATCGCCGATTTGAACAAGTTGCCCGGTCGAGTGTTCCCCGCTCAGCGTTGGGGGCGAGGATTGGTCGGGCAGGGGGAACAGCCGATCCGGGCTGAAGGGTTTTCGATGGGGTACGCGGTGCTCGCTCCGCGTGGCGGCCAAGTGCCTTGGCACAATCAGGAGCAGGAGGAGGTTTATTTCATCGTCGAGGGAGAGGGAGAGGTGTGCGTGGAGGGGGGACGTGCCCCGATCCGGGCGGGGCAGGCGGTGTATCTGCCGCCGGGAAAGTACCACCAGCTAACAAACACGGGGGCCGACCCGCTGCACTTACTCTATGTGTACTGCCCTGGCGGGGATGTAGCCCATTGGCGTCAGGAACTCGAAGGTACTTTGCCGGTGGCGGGAGCCGGGGTGGTGCCGGCCCTGCCGGAGGGAGCGGAGGCACAATGGACGTTGGTTACACCGAAGCCCTTGGGTTGAGCGCCGGTGGATACCGTGCCGCTTCGGCCGCGAGCGTATGCTCCACGGAACGGTTGGTTCTAGCCGGCAAGCGCGCGTTTGATGAGCTGCTCGGTGGCCGCTTCC
Source organism: Opitutaceae bacterium (assembly GCA_044371245.1). Classification (GTDB taxonomy): domain Bacteria; phylum Verrucomicrobiota; class Verrucomicrobiia; order Opitutales; family Opitutaceae; genus IMCC26134_A. The sequence continues at coordinate 4,603 of JBILUB010000171.1, read as the reverse complement.
GGGCCAAGGGCCAACTGGGCGTGGCGGACCGCGGCGTCGGCGTCGGCGGGTTTGTAGCCCAGAGCAGACAGGGCGAGCACGGCGTCGCGGAAGATGGCGCCGCCCGCGGCAGGGGTGCCGGCTGAGGGCTGAGGCCCGTGCTGACCGGTGACAGGCGAGGTGGCGGCCGAAGCGCCGACTTTGGCTCGCAGTTCGACGACGAGCCGCTCGGCGGTTTTTTTCCCGATCCCAGGGCATTTGGAAAGGCCCGCGACATCTCCGTCTCGGATGGCTGCTTCCAACACGGGGAGGGACATGCGGCTCATGATGGTCAAGGCGAGCTTGGGGCCTACTCCGGACACGGTTTCGATCATCAGGCGGAAAAAATCACGTTCGGCGGAGCTGTTGAAGCCGTACAGAGTTTGGGCATCTTCACGGTAGATCACGAGGGTGTGCAACTTCACCGCCGCACCAGTGACGGGGAGTTTCTCCGCGGTGGTGACGGGAATGTTCACTTCATACCCGAAGCCTCCCACTTCCACGATCGCACGCAGAGGAGTGGCTTCGGTGAGCAGACCTTGAATAGAAGTGATCATGGAGTGGAGGCAGGGGGAACTGCACGTGCGCTTTCAGAAGCCTGGCTGCAGCGCTCTGAATGGCTTCACTTTAGTCCGAGCACGTCCTGCATATCGTAAACTCCGGGCGGCTGGCCGACGACCCAATGGGCCGCGCGGACCGCGCCCCGTGCGAAGATGCCCCGGTCGGAAGCTTTGTGGGTGAGTTCGACGCGCTCACCGAGAGTCGCAAAGAGGACGGTGTGGTCGCCGACCACGTCGCCACCGCGAAGCGCGTGGATGCCGACCTCGGACGCGGTGCGTTCGCCAGTGATGCCCTCGCGGCCGTGGCGAAGGGCCTCGGCGCCGAGTTTTCGCTCTTCGAGGATGATTTCGAGCAGACGGGAGGCTGTGCCGCTGGGGGCATCCTTTTTGAACCGGTGGTGCATCTCCACCACCTCGGCGTCGTAATCATTCCCGAGGACCGAAGCGGCGCGCCGGGTAAGTGCGAAGAGCAAATTTACGCCGACAGAGTAGTTGCCCGACCATACGCAGCTCAGCTGAGCAGCGCGGGCGAGGAGGATTTTTTTCTCTTCGGACGGGTGGCCGGTGGTGCCGATTACGAGGGATTTGCGGTGTGTGGTGCACAGCGCAATGACCTCGGAAGTGGCTTTATGGGAACTGAAGTCGATGACAACGTCGCAGGCGGCGATTCCCGCGGCGAGGTCATCGCCTTGATCAAGGGTGGCGACGACAGACGCCTCGGATTCGAGGGCTGCGGCCAGATTCGCCTGGCCCATGCGGCCTTTGGCGCCGACGAGTGCTATCTTCAGGGACATGTGATAAATACTTGGGGAAGTACGGGGGGGCGGGCGGACTGGCGGGATCGGCCTATCTTTTGTTGCGTCCGTTTCCGAGGGCGGAAAGCGCGGCGAGGAGGGCCTCCGTCGCGGAGGGCGTCATGCCGGTAAGGGGGGGGCGGACTTCGTCGGAGCCGATGATCCCCGCTCGCATCATGGCGAACTTTACCGGCACGGGATTGGGCTCGATAAAGAGTGACTTGAAGATCGGGAAGAGGCGGCGATGGATGGTGCGGGCCTTCACGATGTCGCCGCCAAGAGCGGCGTCGACCAAGGAGACTACTTGTTTGGGCAGCAGATTCGAGGCGACACTGATGACACCCTCGGCGCCCACGGACATGAAGGGAAGGGTGAGAGCGTCATCGCCGCTGAGCACGGTCAGATCCTTGCCGAGCGCATGTTTCAGCTGATCGACACGGTCGACCGATCCACCGGCCTCCTTGATGTATCTAACATGTGGATACTTCGAAAGGAGGCGCTCCACCACGGGCACGCTTATCTCAATCCCGCAACGCCCTGGGATCGAGTAGAGGACGACCGGAAGATCAGTGGCCTCGGCGACCGCGGCGAAATAGCCAAAGACACCTTCCTGGGAGGGCTTGTTGTAGTAGGGAGCGACGACAAGCACGGCATCGGCGCCGGCTGCCGTTGCGGCACCGGTGAGCTCGACTGCCTCGGCGGTGGAGTTGGACCCGGTGCCGGCGATCACCGGCACTCGACCGCGCGCGGTTTGGACGGCAGCGCGGATGACGTCGAGATGCTCCTCATGGGTGAGCGTGGGGGATTCGCCCGTGGTGCCGACGGGCACGATGCCATTCACGCCCCCTTTGATCTGGGCCTCCACCAGTCGGGAGAAGTCGTCGAAAGCGACGGCCTGTTTGCGAAACGGGGTGACGAGGGCGGTGATGGTGCCGGTGAGCGGGCGCTTTTTCATGCGAAGTCGTAAAACGATACCTTGCGCGGCATGGCATGGCGAAATATTCCCGGCGCAACGTTATTCCCCTTTCGCGACGCCCCCTTCCTCCGCATGTCCACGCCCCACACAGAACTCTTCAACGACCTCCTAAAGCTCGCGGTGGATTCCGGCGCGAGCGACATCGTGATCAAATCCGGCAAACCAGGCTACGTTCGGCTCTCCGGTCGCCTGAAGCCCGTGGACATGGATCCGATCTCAGACGCGGAGGCCGAAGCGTTCGTGGAGGAGCATGTGCCGAAAGTGTTTTCCCAGCTCTGGACGGATTACGGCCAAGTCGATTTCGCCTACTTCGCGGCTCATGTGGGTCGGTTTCGCGTCAATGCGTTTCACCAGCGCGGTCAGGTCAGCCTGGTTTTTCGACACATCAAGAGCCAGGTGCCCACTTTTGAACAGCTTCAGCTCGACGCGGAGGGAATCTTGCGGCTGGCCAAGGCCAAAGATGGAATCCTTCTGGTATGTGGGGCGACAGGGTCGGGCAAAAGCTCCACGATGGCTGCGATGTTGAGCTGGATTAATCAGAATTTGGATCGCCACATCATCACCTTGGAAGATCCGATCGAATTCACGTTTCAAGACGACAAGTCGGTGTTCCAACAGAGGGAAATCGGGTTGGACGTGCCGAATTTCGAATTGGCGGTGAAGGCTGTGCTACGGCAAAATCCGGACATCATTTTGATCGGTGAGATGCGGGATCGAGAGACTTTCGAGACTGCCATCTCGGCTGCAGAGACCGGGCACCTCGTTTTGTCGACGATGCACGCGGGCACGGTTTCTCAGGCACTCACCCGCCTGTTTGAGTTTTTCCCGCCTGATCAACAACTCCTGGCGCGCAGGCAGATTGCGGGGTCGCTACGCGGCTTTATTTGCCAAAAACTTCTGCCTGCGCTCGAAGGCGGCGGACGTGTCCCCGCGAACGAGATTCTCGCCGCCGATACCACGGTGAGGAATCTGATTTTGGAGGGACAAAACGAAAAGATCCAAGGCCTACTTGAGTCCGGCGCTGACTCTGGCACCTACTCGTTCAACCGTGACCTCTACCGGCTCATCAAGGCCGGCAAAATAAGCAAGGCAGACGGCCTACGTTTCTCGCCCAACCCTCAAGCTCTGGAGATGAATCTCAAGGGTATCTTCATGAAATCATGATTTGGAAGTTCGTGCCGCCAGGGTGAGGTGGACCCCGTCGGTCAGACAGCTAGGAGCGATGTTGTTTCGACCGTTTCGGTTCTATCTGACGGGAAGCAGATTCAGGGAGGGGCTCGGGCGAGAGAGTGTTTCGGTTTTCCTCCCGACCCGCCCTGGCCGCCGGTAGGAGGCTTCTTTGGTTTTGTGGTAGGCGTGGTAAGTTTCGCTCGGAGGGGCGTAGCCGGGCGCGGAGTGGGTGGCCGGAAGCACTTTTCTGGATCACCCGAATTGAGAGTCTGAACGGGTTGATGTGGTGGGTTTCGGCTGTCGGTGGGGGGTGTCGGTTAAAGCAAGCTCGGGCGGTGAGAGGGCCCCGCTTGCCGGGGCTGCCCGGAGCCCGGAGTTTTCTTCAAGAGTTCGGCGCGGACCTCGGAGGGCGCGCGATAGGCGAGGCTGCTGTGGGGACGGATGTCGTGGTATCCTGCTACATCCAGCGATCGAGCGTCCCCTCGCCGATCTTCACGTTTCGGCAGATGACCTCTGCCGCCTCCCCTTTTTCGATCTGGTGCACGATCGCGACGATCCACTCCGGCGTGGGTTTTCTTCCGGGGTACTTCTGGGTCTCCTTTTTTTTCCCCAGATTCTCATTCGCAGCGGCCCTGTTTTCCTGCTTCAGGTCAGACCGACTACCTGGCGAGAGGAGCAACCGGGAAATCCGGAACGAAGGCTTCGATGCACCATCCACCCGAAGGAACCATGTAATTGGCGACGCTGTACCTGAGGATAAGACGCAGCGAAGAAGAATGGTTGACAGGCGACTTGGACCAAGCCGTTTTCTCCGCTCCCACGGCGGTCATAGCTCAGTTGGTTAGAGCACAAGATTGTGATTCTTGGGGTCGCGGGTTCGAATCCCGTTGACCGCCCCATCTCTCGTTCGGCTAACGCCTCAGACTGTAAACTGCAAAGCCTTCCTCTTGGACGGAGTTCAAGGTGATGAAGGTTACCTGACCTGACGCAGAAAAACTGGGCCGTTGCGGATGAGAGTGTGGGTGTGCTTCCCCTATAAAAAAGGACAGGCGTTTAGCCTGATGGTGTGTGGTTAGTTGAGGTTG
>JBILUB010000170.1:0-5901 GCA_044371245.1 Opitutaceae bacterium | reverse complement strand
TGCTCTCCCCCGCCAGCGTGGTAAACTCACCCTCGTTCGCGATCAGCAACCGCGTGCGATCCGGCGTGATCGTGACGGAGTCGGGATGATACCCCACCTCGAACACCTTCAACACCGCACCCGTGCTCGTGTCAAAAATCGCCACCCGCCCGGTATCCGCCGCACCGGTCGCCGTCGGGATCAGCGTCGCCACCCCAAATCCGCGGGCATCCGCCAACACGCTCGACACCGACGCGATGTTCGACGCCCCGCCGAGCACGGAGGACAGGTCGATCGAGGGCCCCGCCACCAGCGCTCCCCCCTCGCCCAGCGAATAGGCCTGCACCCCGTGGCTCACGCCCGAGAGCGAATTCGTGCTCAACAAGGTGCCACCGTGGTAGGAAACGATCTCGCCTCCGTTCGGTAGCGCGGTCCCCGACAAAAACGAGATCTGGGCGAAAGCCTGGATCGGGAGAAACGCGAGGACCGCGCCGGACAGACGGGAGAAAAGGAGGATGCGCATGGGATTACTTGCCCGGATCCAAACGAGCGACCCTCCCCCGCGGCTAGTCCTCTACTGTAAAAGTCAGGCGACGACGTGACCTCGGCGTGACGCAGCTTACCTTCCCGTGACCGAGGGCAGGCGCGCCGCCTCCGCCTCCAGCCGGGTCACGAGCTCGTCCATCTGCTCCACCACCGCACGCACCGCGCCCGGCTCGGCCAGATCGACGCCCGCCCGGCGGAGTTGCTCCATCGGATGGGCGTCCCCGCCGGAGCGCAGCAGCGCGAGGTAGCGCTCGCGCGCCGCCGCCCGCCCCTCCTCCGGCCCGCCAAACATGTCGTGGTAGAGCCGGGCCGAGGAGGCGAAACAGGTCGCGTATTGATAAACGTAATACGGCGAGTTGTAGAAATGGGGGATGCGCGTCCAGGTCAGGCGGTAGCGCGGGTCGATCTCGACCGCGTCGCCGTAATAGTCGACGAGCAGGCCGCCGTAGAGCTCGCCGAGCACGTCGGCCGTGATCGGCAGCCCCTTTTCCACCCGCTCGTGCGCGCGGCGCTCGAAGTCGGCGAAAAGCACCTGCGTGTAGAAGGTGCCGACGATCGAGTCGACCGCGTGCTGGAGCAGCAGGAAACGCCGCGCCGGGTCGGTCTCGCGCGCCAGCAGATGATCGAGCATCAGGCGCTCGTTCACCGTCGAGGCCACCTCGGCCACGAAGATGGTGTAGTTGCTCGTCACGAAGGGCTGCGCCTCCTCGGAGAGGCGGGTGTGCATGGCGTGCCCCATCTCGTGCGCGAAGGTGAAGAGCGCGTCCTGGGTGTCGTTGTAGTTGAGCAGGACGTAGGGCCCCACGCCATACACCCCGGCCGAGTACGCGCCCGAGCGCTTGCCGTCGTTCTCGTAGACGTCGATCCGGCCGCCCTCGAGCAGCCGACGCATGTTCTCGCGGTACTCCGCGCCGAGCGGAGCCACCGATTCGAGCACGAGCTCTCGCGCCGGCCGGTAGGGCCATACACTGTCGTCCCGCACCAGCGGCACCTGGCCGTCGTAGAGGTGATAGCTCCCGAGCCCGAGCAGCCGCTTGCGCAGGCGCAGGTAGCGGCGCAGCGGCGCCACGCCCGCCCGCACGGTGTCGACCAGCGTGGTGTAGACCTCGGGCGGGATCGCGTTGCCATCAAGGGCCCGGTGCAGGGTGCTCGCATAGCCGCGCGCCTGGGCGAGAAACCAGCCGCGCTCGAGCACTCCACGGTAGATCGCCGCATAGGTGTTCTTCGTCGCCTCGTAGGTCGAGAGATGCGCCTCGGAGGCGCGCGCACGCTCCGCCTGCAGGGGATTCGTCGCGAGCAGTTGCTGATAGGCTCCGGGCGTGAGCGTGACTTCGCGGCCGTCGGCCAGCGTCAGGGTGGGGAACTTGATGTCGGAGGTGCTGAGCTCGGAGTAGACCGCCTGCGGGGTCTGGTTGTGCCGGCTGGCGAAGGAGAGCAGCTTCTCGCCTTTCTCATCCAGCACATGACGCTGCTGGCGGTAGGCGTCCAGGATCGGGAAGCGGTAGATCTCGAGCGCGGGAGTGGCATCGATCCAGCCGCGCACCGTCTCCTCCGGCAAGCCGAGGAGCTCGGGCGTGAACCAGGAGGTCGCGGTGCCGAACCGGGCGAAGACCGCCTGCACCCGCTGGAGGCGGGCGGCGACCGCTTGATCACGCGTGTCGGTATCCCGCGCGAGCTGCGGGTACCGAAAGACTCGATACTGCAGCATCCCGACTTCGTCAAAAGAGCGATAGGCGCGGAGCAACGCCTCGGGCCCCTCGGAGAGAGTGCCCTTGAGCGCGGCAAAGCCGTCCATGCGCCCGCTCATCTTCGCCAGATCCTCCTCCCACGCCTCCCACGAGACGTAAATCGGCGAGAGGTCCCACTTGAATTCGGCGCCGATCGCGGCGCGATCGCGGGTGGAGGGCCGGAGCTGGGACGCGGCGCTGGCGGTGGACGGCGAGGTAGGTTCGGAGGGCATGGCGAAAACGGAGCTCAGCGCGGCGGCGGAGACAAGGGACACCAGCGACCAAAGGCGGAGGGGAAACATCGGGACGCCAGCTCCTCACGCCGAGCCGGGCGCGTGCAAGCCTCGCCGCCGCATCGACCGCTAAATGTCGCTCCGGCGCTTGCCCCCGGCCCGGCCGCGTCAACCGTGGGCCGCGATGCCCTTGCGCGGACTCATCTTCGACTTCGACGGCCTGATCGTGGATACCGAGACGGCCACGCTCGAGGCCTGGCGCGAGGTCCATGCGACCGACGGCTTCGAGGCCGACCCGCGCGTGCTGCACGCCGCCGTCGGCCACGTCGACATCGTCGCCGATCTCTGGCGGGCGTATCCGCCAGGGCATGACCGCGACGCGCTGGCCGCGCGCTTCCTCGAATCCACCCGCCGCCGCTGCCGCGAGGCCCCGGTCCTGCCCGGAGTGGTGCCGCTGCTCGACGCCGCGCAGGCCGCCGGGCTCCGGCTCGCGGTCGCCTCCAACTCCTCCCACCGGCACGTCGACGCCCACCTCGCGGCCCGTGGCCTGCTCGCGCGCTTCGCCACCGTGGTCTGCCGCGAGGATGTGCCCCGCGGCAAACCCGCACCCGACCTCTATCTGGCCGCGCTCGACCGGCTGGGGCTCCGGGCGGACGAGGCGGTGGCCTTCGAGGATTCGCTGCCCGGGCACGAGGCCGCGGCCGCGGCCGGCCTGCGGGTGGTCGTCGTCCCCAATCCCTCCACGGCCGGAGACGTGTTTACCCGCGCCACGTGGAGAGCGCGCTCACTGGTCGAAGTCACCCTCGCCCGTCTGGAAGAGCTCGCCTTGCCGTAGGCCCTCACGACGGCCCGCGTCGAGCGTGCTGTGCTCGAGCAGCCAGCGCAGGGTCTTGTCGCCCCAGCCCGGCATCTCGGCCAGGCGCGTGAGCAGCAGCGCGCCGGCCAACGCGTCGTAGAGCGCCGCGTGGTAGCGCCTGCGCCCCTCCGGGCAGAGCTCCGCGGCGAGCCCGTCGAGGCGGGCCTGCAGCCTCTCGGCCGCGACCAGTTGCTCCAGCCGCGCCGGCGACCCCGCGCCCCGGGCCTGGGGATAGAGCCGGCCGGTATCGATCCACGGCCCCCAGTCCGCCGTCGTCGCGCCCTCCCCCCGCGCGTGGTCCGGCGCGGCGCGGCCGTAGGGCCACACGGCCTTCAGCATCGTGTTCTCGGCGTGGGCGAAATGCGCCGCGAAGGGCCCGCCCTGCCGCAGGCCCGCGAACACCTCGAAATCTTCGCCAAAGGGGGCCGCCCCCGCCGTCATCGTCTCATCCAGTCCGTGCAACGCGACATCCTCCGCCCGCACCCGGCCGGTCGCTCCGCACACCCGTCCTCTCCCCGCCACGATCTCGCCCGCACGCAGCGATACCACCCCGTACTCGAGGATCCCACCCGAGACCGAGCCTTCAAAATCGATGAAATGGATCAGTTCGTCGGTCCAGCGCTTGCCCATGTGCGCGACGCAAACGCACCGGCGCGCCGCCGCCACCTCGAAATTTCGCGATGTCTTTTCCCCGCGCCTCCCGCCAAAAATCCCCCGCCCGATCTCCTCATGGACCTCGACCCCTACCGAGACTTTATCGCCACCCTCGCCGCCGAAAGCGGCGACTTCATCCTCCCCTTCTTCGGCCGCGCCGACCTCGCCGTCGAGGCCAAGGACGACGCCTCGCCCGTCACCGCCGCCGACCGCGGCGCGGAGGAGCTCCTGCGCCGTCGCATCGAGGCGCGTTTCCCCGGGCACGGCATCATCGGCGAGGAGCTGGGCAACGTGCGCGAAGACGCCGAGCTCACCTGGGTGCTCGATCCGATCGACGGCACCAAGAGCTTCATCAGCGCCGTCCCGCTCTGGGGCACGCTCATCGCGCTGCTCCATCACGGCGAGCCCGTGCTCGGTTGCATCCACCAGCCCGTGCTCGGGCAGTTGCTGATCGGCGACGGTCGCACCACCACGCTCAATGGTCGGCCGGTGCGCTGCCGCCCCACCGCCCGCCTCGAGCAGGCCACCGTCCTCACCAGCGACCACCTCAACCTCGCGCGCTACCAGGACGGTCCCGCTTGCGAACGCCTGCTCGAGCGCGCCCGCCTCGTCCGCACCTGGGGCGATTGCTACGGCTACCTCCTCCTCGCCACCGGGCACGCCGATGTCTGCCTCGATCCGATCATGAACCCGTGGGACATCGCCGCCCTGGTCCCCGTCGTCCGCGGCGCCGGCGGCGTGATCTCCGACTGGCACGGCGCCACTCCCTACCCCGCCGCTCACACCATCGCCGCCGCCACCGCCGATCTCCACTCCGAGGTCATCGCCTCGCTCCGCGCCTGAACCGCCAGCCGCGGATTCCGGACTCAAGGGGCCGCGGCTCGTCTCCGCGTTTTTACGGATCATGGCCTTGCCAGTGCCCATCCGCTCACGCTCCCATCGCTCATGCCACTCGGACGCGCCACCCCTCTCCGCCCCTTGCTGCTTCTCCTACTGTTCTCGCTCTCCACTCCGCTCTCCGCCCGCACCCTGACCGCGGCCGACGGACGGACGATCGAGGCGGAGGTGATCGGTTTTGAGGGCACGGAGAAGGTCACCATCAAGCGCTCCGACACCGGCCAGACCTTTACCCTACCGATCGCCTCCTTCGCCGAGGCCGACCGGAAGGCCCTGCTCGCCGAGGCGGAGGCCGAGGCAGCGAAACCACCCGGACCACTGGGCGAGCGCGAGCTCGGGCTCGAGTTCACCCGAAGATCGGGAGAACGCACCAAGAGCGAGACGCCGGTCTATACCGAGATCACCGACGCCTACACCGGGCGTCTAATCGAGCGCAAAAAGACCGGTTCGATTCAGATCGAGACCACGGACACGTCCTTCGTCATCACCTTCGTTAATCGCACCAAGGATCCGATTACGGACCTGCGCATCGAGTACGCCGTGTATTCGGAAGCCGAGGACACCCCCCGGGCTAAAGGCCTTCCCACGCACCTCACCGCCCGCGCCGGCCGCGGCGAGATCAAGCTGGTGCCCGCTTACCAGCGCGTCTCCTTCCAGACCGAGCCCCTCGAGACGCGCGACGTGTCCCTGCGCGGGAGCGCCAAGGACCGCTCCGGCCCGTCGCGCGGGACCTCTTACGTCGCGGTACCCCCCGAGGTCGATCTGGCCGGCTACTGGATCCGCGTCTACCAGGACGATACCCTCGTGCGCGAGGAGGCCTCGCCCAGCTACCTGCGCACCGGCTACCCTTTTCCGTCCGGTTCCAGCCCCACTACCATCACTCCGTCTCGCTAGGCTCCGCCGCGCTTCCGCCCATGATACCCCCGCGGCCGCCCGCCCTCCTCCTCCTCGCCTCGCTGATCTGCGCCGCGCTGCCCGCCCGCACCCTCACCTCGGCCGATGGCCGCAA
>JBILUB010000007.1:0-20054 GCA_044371245.1 Opitutaceae bacterium | reverse complement strand
TGCGCGAGCTGCACGCCGGGCTCGCCGCGCGCTTCGCCTGAGCCCGCGGAGGCGCGGGCGTGGAGGCGGCGGGGCGCGATCGGGCGCTTTTTTGCGCCGGAAAACGCAATCGGTGCGTGTCGGGCGGGGAGATTTTGACCTAGTCTGCGCGCCCTCTTCCATACCCATGAGCTCCCACGTCTCCCCCATCCGCGTCGCCGTGACCGGCGCCGCCGGCCAGATCGGCTACGCCCTTCTTTTTCGCATCGCCTCCGGTGCGATGTTCGGTCCGGACCGCCCGGTCATCCTCCAGTTGATCGAGGCCCCGGTCGAAAAGGCGATGAAGGCGTTGGAGGGCGTGGCGATGGAGCTCGATGACTGCGCCTTTCCGCTGCTCAAGGGTTTGGTGCTGACCGATCAGCCCGAGGTCGGCTTCAAGGACGCGAACTGGAGCCTGCTGGTCGGCGCCAAGCCGCGGGGGCCGGGCATGGAGCGCGCCGATCTGCTGAAGGACAACGGCAAGATCTTCATCGCCCAGGGGCAGATCATCGATCGGGTGGCCGCGGACGATGCGCGCGTGGCGGTGGTGGGGAATCCCGCCAACACGAACTGCATGATCGCGGCCTCCCAGGCCAAGCGGCTGCCGGCCGAGCGGTTTACCGCGATGGTGCGGCTCGACCAGAATCGGGCGCAAACCCAGCTCGCCAAAAAGGCGGGAGCCGACCTCACCGCGGTGAAGGACATCTTCATCTACGGTAACCACAGCCCGACGATGTTTCCCTCCTTCAAGCACGCCACCATCGGCGGCAAACCCGCGATCGATGTCATCGGCGACACCGCGTGGCTCAAGGGGCCCTTTCTGGAGACGGTGGGCAAACGGGGGGCCGCCATCATCGCGGCGCGCGGCGCTTCGTCCGCCGCCTCCGCGGCCAATGCGTTGGTCGACCACGTCCGGGATCTGATGACCCCGGGCAAGATCCACTCCGTCGCGGTGAAATCCCAGGGTCACTACGGCTTCGATCCCGAGGTCTGGGCCGGCATGCCCGTGCGTACCACGAGCCCCGGTGGCTACGAGATCATCCCCGGTTACGAGCTCTGTGATTTTTGCCGCGAGCGCATCGCGATCACGAACAAGGAGCTGGTGGAGGAGCGCGCGGCGGTCGTCGACATGCTCCGCGGCTGAGCCGACCCGGGGCCGTGGCTCACGGCATTTTCCGGCCGCGGGCGGCCGCGAGGAGCGAATACCACTCCTCGCGGCTCAGGCTGATCGTCGTGGCCGCGGCCGCGGCGCGGATGCGATCCGCCCGGGTGCTGCCGATAATCGGCTGGATACCGGCCGGATGACGCAGGATCCAGGCGAGCGCGATCGCCTCCGGCGCCACGCTCTTTTCCTGCGCCAGCCGGGCCAGCAGGGCGGCGGCCGGGTGCTGGGAGGCGAGCAGCTTGCCATGGCCAAAGGGTGACCAGGCCTGCACCGAGATATCGTGTGCGCGGTGGTGATCGAGTAGGCCGGCGGCCAACGCGGATTCCTGCGGCCCTTCCGGGCGATTCGCTAGGACCCCTTCCACCACCAGGGCGGGCTGGGCGAGGGAAAACTCCAGCTGGTTGACGACCAGGGCCTGGCGGACGTGGCGGGCCAGCAAGCCGATCTGGGCGGGCGTGTGGTTGCTGACGCCGAAGTGCCGCACTTTGCCCGCGGCGTGCAACGCATCGAAGGCCGCGGCCACCTCCTCGGGCTCCACCAGCGGATCGGGTCGGTGGAGCAGCAGCAGATCCAGGCGTTCGCAGCCGAGCCTGGCCAGGATCGCCTCGGTCGAGCGCAGGATGTGCTCGCGCGAAAAATCGAAACGATGCGGCTCTCCGCTGCCGTAGGCGTCGTTGGCGAAGCGGATGCCGACCTTGGACTGGAGGACGATCTGATCGCGCAGGCCGGGTCTGCCGGCCAGCAGACGCCCGAAGACGGTTTCAGATTTCCCACATGTATAAATGTCGGCGTGGTCGAAAAACGTGATCCCGCACTCGATGGCCGCGTCCACCGCCGCGTTGGCCAGGCGCTCGGTCTCGGCCGAGATCGGTGCGTGGTCCCAGCTGCTTCCGAGCTTCATGCAGCCGTAGGCGAGCCTCGAGACGTGCAGATCGGTGCGGGGCAGGGGACGAGTGGTCATGGGGGAGACGGGACGGGTGTTGGCCGCGGTGCGGGCTCGGCGGGCTCGCGCCGCGAGAGGAAGATCACCAGCAGGGTGAAGAAGCAGAGCACGACATTTTGCAGGGGCAACTGCAGCGGGGTCGGGAGCTGATAGATTATCGCCACCGCGGGAACCCACACGCACCAGGTGGCGACTAGCAGGGGAAGCGCACAACGCGCGTACCAGGCGGGACGCCGCCACTCCTCCAGCACCGGCCGCCAGGCGAAGCCGTGTTCGACCCAGGCGTAGACCCACCAGGTGATCGGCACCGCGAAAAGCGGGCAGTAGACGAACTGGTCGACAAAGGTCTTCAGGGCGATCGTGCCGAGATCCCGTCCCTCGCCAAACCAATGCGCCTGCAAGGAGTAGAAGACGGACACTTCGAGCCCCTTGTAGGCCCAGAAAAGGGTCAGCACCAGCCGCTGCCGATGGTCGTAGCGCGAGCGGGTGTCGCGGCGGAGCCGCAGGACGGCGAAGGGGATCAAGGCGCCGAAAACCATCGTCGAGAGCAGCGCGAAAGGCAGTCCCACCTCGGCTCGAAAAGCGGCTAGTCGCTCCAGCGCCGCGCGTACCGGCTCGGAGAAGAAATAGGCGGCCACGAGGGCGCCGGCGGAGATCTGCAAGGCCAGTCCGGGCGCGAGATTGGCGCGGGCGGCGAGCAGGGATTGACGAAGGGGCGAGAGAGCGGAGGAGGACACGGGACGGAAGTCGGCCGAGCGTCCCGGCCTCGCGCCTCCGGCACAAACTTTTCCCCGTGGGGGACTGTGGCGTGCGGTTGCACGGTCGCCCGCGACGGTCGAGTTTCACCGTATGGATCTGGATCTCTCCGCCCTCTCCGCCCGCGAAGCCTATACCTGGATGACCGATCTGATCACCCCGCGGCCGATCGCGTGGGTCTCGACGATCGATCCGGCCGGCCGCGCCAATCTCGCGCCCTTCTCTTTTTTCAACGGGGTCACCTCCGTGCCGCCCACTTTGTTGTTCGTGCCGGTCAATCTGCGCGACGGCGAAAAGAAGGACACGGTGCGCAATCTGGAGGTCGTGCCCGAGTGTGTGGTGCACGTCGTCCCGCGTGCGCTGGCGGAGCAGATGAACGCCTGTGCCGCCCGCCTGCCGCATGGGGAGAGCGAGTTCGCCGCGTTCGGGATCGGGCAGGAGGCGAGCGCGCGGGTGCGTCCCCCGCGGGTGGCGGCGGCGCCGGCCGCCTTCGAGTGCCGTGTGCGACAGATCGTGGGGGTGGGGGAGGGCGCGATGGCGGCCCATATCGTGATCTGCGATATCGTGCACCTCCATGTGCGGGACGAAATCCTCGACGAGCGCGGGGCGGTGGATCCGGCACGGCTCGATGCGATCGGCAGGCTGGGCGGCGAGGACTACACCGGCACGCGCGAGCGCTTCCAGCTTGAGCGGCCGGACCGGCGTCGGTGAGGTGGGTCGTCCCGCCCCTCCCAAGTCAGCCCATGGCCCGATCTGTTCGCCGCGGCGCTCCGCCCACCTTTGCCGATTTCTCCGGTGCCGCACTGCGCGGCGCCCCGGGCCGTTTCCGGGTGGGGCGTGCGGCCGAGGGAGCTTGGTGGCTGCTCACGCCCGAGGATGAACCGGTGCTTTTGCGGGCCGTGGCGGGGGTCAACCGCCATGGCCGGGCCGGGCCGGCGTCGACGCTCCGCGGAGACTACGCCCGGACGGTCGATCAGCTGTATGGGCCGGCCTCGGGCACGGGGCAGGACTGGGCGAGGGGGACCGCGGCCCGGCTGCACGCCTGGGCGGTGGACACGGTGGGTCCCTGGGCGGACAGGGAGCTCGCGGACCGAGGTTTTTATTTTACCGCTTTGGTGGATTTCGCGCGGTGTGGTGCGCCGCTGTTGCTCGGCCCGGGCCTGCGTCTGCCCGATATGTTTGATCCGCGCTGGCCGGCGGCCGCCGAGGCGCGGGCGTCGATCGTGGCCGCGCCGTGGGCCGGGCGGCCGGAGTTGGTCGGGTGGTTCACGGACGACGCCCTCGGCTGGGGTGCGAGCGATCCTTCGCGCCCGGGGCTCTTTCAGCTTTGCCTCAGTCTGGAGCCGGCATTTGCCGCGCACCATGCGGCGTGGGAATTCGCCCTCGCGGCGAATGGTGGCTCGCTCGAGGCGCTGGGCCGGCGCTGGGGGCTGGAGCTGGCCCACCGCGAGCACGTGCGTCAGCTCACGCGGGCGGAGCGTGGCTTGGTGGGGGCGGAGTTTGCGGCCGACGCGGCGGCCTTCGCCCGCGAGGCCGGGCGACGCTACTTTTCGGTGAGCGCACGCGCGCTGCGGGCCGCCGATCCCGGGCGCTTGGTGCTGGGCTGCCGCTTCGCCCATCCGCCGCCGGCTGCGATCCGGGCGGCGTGTGTCGCGCCGGATGTCGACCTCGTGTCGTGGCGGCTGCGCGCGGGCGTTTCGTTTGCCGAGCAGGCGGCCGCGGCCGCCGGGGCGGAACCGCAGTGGGTGACGGGCGGAGGTTTGAGCCATGGTGATTTTCGTCGGCTGCCGTTGCGCGGCGGCACCGGGCCGACCCGGCTCGAGCGTCTCTTGCGCGCGGGGCGTGAGGGCCTGGTCGCCGCGTGCCGGGATGCTCGTACGGTGGGGATCGAGTGGGCGCACTGGGCCGACGGGGCGGAGGAGGCTCCGCCGTTTGGCTCCGGTCTGGTGCACGCGGACGATCGCGAGGCGGTGGAGCACACGGAGTTGCTGCGCCATATCCATCTGCGCGCGCGGACGCTCCACGCGGTGGGTTAGCGGCGCTCGCGGCGGCGCTTGCGGCGGCGGCGCGGCTCTGCGTTAAACACGGACTTTTCCTCCAACGCGTGCCCGCCCTCGTGACCGCTCCCGTCGCTTCCGCCAACATCGCCCGCCACCTCGCCCTCCATGCTGCCGCCCACCCGGAGCAGGCGGCGCTCAAGGTGCCGCGCGGACGGAGCGGCGGACGGATCGAGTATCTGCGGCTCGACTACGGGGAGCTCTCGGCCGAGGTCGCCGCCTGGCGGGTCCGACTGGTCTCCGCGGGCGTGCGACCGGGTGATCGGGTGCTGGTGATGGTGCGCCAGGGGCTGCCGCTGATCGCGGTGGTGTTTGCTTTGTTCGAGCTGGGCGCGCCGCCGGTCGTGATCGATCCCGGGATGGGCCGGGCGGCCTTTCTGCGCTGTGTGGAGCAGAGTCGGCCAAGGGCCTTGGTGGGCATACCGCTGGCGCGGCTGTTTTCGCGGGTGTTTCGCCGCGCGTTCCGCAGCGTCGAGGTGAGGGTGGCGGTCTCCGGCGCCACCACCGCCCGGCTGACCCGGCCCGCCGCCCGGCGGACGGCGGAGGCGCCGGGAGCGCATCGGCCCGTGGCGGGGGAGACGGCGGCCATCTTGTTCACCAGCGGGTCGACCGGTGCGCCCAAGGGAGTCGTCTACACCCATGACCAGTTCGACGCGCAGGTCCGCATGATTCGCGAGACCTATGGCATCCGGCCGGGCGAGGTGGACCTGCCGCTGTTGCCGCTTTTCGCCCTTTTCGCGCCGGCGCTGGGCCTGACCGTGATCGTGCCGGAGATCGATCCTTCGCGGCCGGCCCAGGGCGATCCCTCGAAGCTGGTGCAGGCGATACGGCAGGAGGGGGTGACGACGTCCTTCGGCTCCCCGACTTTGTGGGCGAATGTGGCCGCGCATTGTCGTCGTCGCGGGGAGCGTTTGCCGGGGCTGCGGCGGGTCTTGTGCGCCGGCGCGCCGGTGCCGCCCTGGCTCTGGGAAGCGATGCGGGATTTAATGCCGGATGGAATGATGCACAGTCCCTACGGAGCGACGGAGGCGCTGCCGGTCAGCAGCATATCGGGGGAGGAGATCGCGGCCGGTGCGGGGGCGGCGACTCTCGCCGGCGCGGGCGTGTGCGTGGGAGTCGCCTTGGCGGAAAACGAGGTGCGGATCATCGCGCCGGTCGAAGGACCGATCGCGCAACTGGCCGAGACGCGAGCTCTACCCACGGGGGAAATCGGGGAGATCATCGTACGCGGTCCGACGGTGACGGGATCCTATGATGGGCTGCCCGAGGCCACGGCCGCCGCCAAGATTCGCGACGGGGGCACGGGGGCGGTGTGGCACCGGATGGGCGATCTGGGTTATCTCGATCCGGCCGGCCGGCTCTGGTTTTGCGGACGGAAGGTGGAGGCGGTCCCGACGGAGCGCGGAGACCTGCACCCGGCGCAGGTGGAGCCGCTCTTCGAAGGGCATGCGGAGGTGCGCCGCTGCGCTTTGGTGAGGATAAATGTCCAGGGGCGGCCGCGGCCGGCCTTGGTCGTCGAACCGGTGCGCCGGGAGGTCCTGGGCTCGAGCGAGGAGTGTCGACGCCTGGCGCGCGAATTGCGCGGTCTGGTGCTCGGGCATGCGCGCGGGGCGGCGATCAAGACGTTCTTTTTTCACCCCGAACTGCCGGTCGATGTGCGGCACAATGCCAAGATCCACCGGCTCGCGTTGACCCGCTGGGCGAACAGTCCGGAGGCGGTGGGCTTCGAATCCGATCCCAAGCGATGAGCGAGCATCCCGAGTCCGCGGCGAGTCGGGTGACCGGTCCGGTGCTGGTCACCGGTGGCAGCGGTTTTTTGGGTTCGCATCTGGTGGCGCGCCTGCTCGCGGCCGGCCGGTCGGTCACGGTGGTGTCGCGTTCGCCGCGTCCGGAGTTGGAGGCCAGGGGAGTAAGGGTGGTGGTGGGAGCTTTGCACGAGGAGGCGGTCTGCGCCGCGGCGGTGCGCGGCGCGGGCACGGTTTTTCATGTCGCCGCCCGGGTTGGCGTGTGGGGGCGGGAGGCGGATTTTTTCCGGGACAATGTGCTGGCCACGCGCGTGCTGCTCGCGGCGGCGCGGCGCGGCGGCGTCGCCCGTTTTGTCCACACCAGCACGCCGAGCGTGGTCTACAACGGGCTGGACCTCGCCGGTGTGGACGAGGGGCTGCCGCTGACGACGAATTGCCCCAGCCCGTATCCGAGGACAAAGGCGCTGGCGGAGCGCGAGGTCTTGGCGGCGAACGCGGACACGTTTCGGGCCTGTGCGCTGCGTCCACACCTGATCTGGGGGGTGGGAGATCCCCACCTGGTGCCGAGGATCCTGGCGCGCGCGCGGGCGGGCCGCCTGCGGATCGTGGGCGGCGGGAAAAACCGCGTCGACATGGTCCACGTGGAGAATGCGACCGACGCGCATCTGCTCGCCGAGCGCGCGCTCGGCGGGGCGGGTGCGGCGGCCGGACGGGCCTATTTCATCACGAATGGCGAGCCGGTGAATCTCTGGGACTGGGTGAACGATCTGTTGCTGGCGCTCGGTGAGCCTCCGGTGACGAAGTGTGTCTCGCTGGGCGCGGCGCGGGCGGCCGGAGCGCTTTGCGAAGTGTTGTGGCGCGGTTTGCCGCTCCGCGGTGAGCCACCGATGACGCGTTTCATCGCGGCGGAGCTGGCCAAGGATCACTGGTTTTCGATCGAGGCCGCGCGACGGGACCTCGGCTACGCGCCGCGGGTGGGCATGCGCGAGGGCACGGCCGCGCTCGTCGCGGCGCTTCGCGCGGGGAGCCCCTCCGCCTCGTGAGAGGCGCCCGCTCCGTAGAGCAAGGAGAGCCCAACTCAGGGGGCCGAGCCGGCGAGGGCGCGGCCGGCGATCCATCCCGTGGTCCAGGCGGCTTGAAAGTTGAAGCCGCCGGTGACGCCGTCGATGTCGAGCATCTCCCCGGCGAAGTGCAGTCCCGGGACGATGCGGCTCTCCATGGTGCGAAAGTCCACTTCGCGCAGCCGCACGCCGCCGCAGGTCACAAACTCCTCCTTGTTGAGGCTCTTGCCCTCGACCTTGAACTCCGAGGCGCCGACCGCGGCGGCGATTTTCTGTAACCGCTCTTTGGATACGCCGGCCCATTGTGCGTCCGGGGCGAGGCCGGGCACGGAGGCGACCAGCCGTTCCCAGAGGCGGGCGGGGAGGGCGAAGGGGTTGAGGGTGGCGATCTGTTTTCGCGGGTTGTTTTCCCGCCAGGTTTGGAGCGCGGCGAGGGCTTCGGCGGGCGACGCCCCGGTCCATGAGACGCGCAGGGCGAAGCGGTAGTCGCGGGCGGCGAGCTCCCGCGCGCCCCACGCGGAGAGCTTGAGGATGGCGGGCCCGCTCAGTCCCCAGTGGGTCACGAGGAGCGGTCCGCTCTCGGCCAGCTTGGTCTCGGGCACGGAGGTGGCGGCTGACGGCACGGAGAGGCCCTCCAGGCCCACTAGCCTGGGGTCGTCGATGTGGAAGGTGAAAAGGGAGGGTACGGGGGGCTCGATCGTGTGCCCGAGGGCGGCGGCGATGGTGAGGCCGGCCGAGCCTTTGTTGCCGCCGGTGGCCAGAAGCACGCGGTCGAAAAGGGCGTGAGAATCGTCCGTAAAGGTGGCCGAGAAGGCGCCGCCCGACGAGGGCTGGACGGAGCGAACCCCCATGCTGGTGTAGAGGTGGACGCCGGCGCGATCGGCCGCGCCACGCAGGGCGGCGATGATGGTGCCCGAGTCGTCGGTGTCGGGAAACATGCGGCCGTCCTCCTCGGTTTTTAAGGTGACGCCGCGGGCCGCGAACCAAGCCACGGTGTCGCGGGGGCCGAAGCGGGTGAAGGGGCCGAGCAGCTCTCGGCCGCCGCGGGGATAGCGTTTAACCAGTTCGCGCGGTTCGAAGCAGGCGTGGGTGGTGTTGCAGCGGCCGCCGCCCGAGACGCGGACCTTGGCCAGCGGATGGGCGGTGGCTTCGTAGAGATGCACCCGGGCGGTGGGCGCGGACTCGGCGGCGGCGATGGCCGCGAAAAAACCCGCCGCGCCGCCACCGACGACGAGGATGCGCATCGAGGGGAGCGGGGTCGGGGCGGGAGATTGGTCGACGGGGTCGGTCACGCCTCGAGCGTGGACCGCGGATCAAGGAAGCAGAAGCCTGAAGCGGGGGCGCCGTGGGTCCCGCCCGGGGGCGAGGTGGGCGCTCTGGGGGAGCGCGGGCTCAGCGAGCGGCCACGACGGGAATGTGGCGAAGGGCGGCGGGTCGCGCGTGGCTGCGGCCCCGGACGATGAGCACGAGCCTGCGCTGGAGCAGCGCGGCGAGGAGCGGGGTGAACAAGAGCAGGCAGGAGGCGGCGGCCATCTTGATCATCGATTGGTGGAAGAGGATGCCGAGCGCGCCGACCGCGGCCGCGGAGAGCAAAAAGCCCGAGCCCACGCTGCGCAGGGCCAGCGCGGAGGCTAGTCCGAGGGGAAGCGCGAGCAGGGCGACCTGGGGCGGGAGAAAAGCGAGGGTGAGGCCGATGGCGTAGGCGGCGGGGGCGACGAGTTCGTCCCGGTCGGCATCGTGGTGAAACACTTGTTGCAAAATCAGTCCGGCCAGGGCGGCGGCGGTGAGCACGAGCAGCACGAGTTTGTGGCCGGCGGCGGCGGGGTGGATGAGGAGAAAGGCCTCCCGAATCAGGAAGAGCCCCGCCCAGGCACGTGAGAGGTCGAGGAGATTCAGCCAGTTTACCCAGCCCATCCGCAGTCGCTCGCGGTCCGCGATCTCGACTAGCGTGGCCCTTTGGTGGCGGCGGCCGGTCAAGAAACCGGCCGGTAAGGTGAGAAGCAGGAGACCCGTGAACAGGAACGCGTAGATCATGGTGTGGTCGAGTTATCGGACGGGGGTGGGAGGCGGGAGTGGCTGGAGTCGGTAGCGCGTAGAATTCGGTACGCGGAAGCCGCAGCGAACGGGCTTGTTGCAAGCAGCTAGCAGGCCAGATGTCACCTATTCTTTAATGGGGTTTTTACCCTTGGGCTTGTTTTAGTCCGGGCAGGCGGATCCTGAGCCAAAAGCTGAGGTGATCCTGGATACCCAAGCCCCTCTCGTTCAGGGGGGCGTGGTTTCCTCCCTTCGGCGCGCGCGGCGGCCGCATGCAGGGAGAAAGCGCGGGATCAGCGACCGACGAGTGCCGCCGTGGCGGCGGCCTGCATCGCGTCGATCGGTACGGAGGCTCCGGTCCAAAGGGCGAGGGCGCTGCCGCCTTGATGGACCAGCATGGAGAGCCCATTGGCCGCCGGGAGTCCGAGCGAGCGCGCGCGGGCGAGGAGCGCGGTCTCGGCCGGGTTGTAGATCATGTCGTAGACGGCTCGGGGTGCGGGCAGAAGGTCGAGATCGATCGGGAGGGGATCCTCGCGGTGGAGGCCGGCGCTGGTGGCGTTGATCACCAGGGATGCGGGAGGGAGCTCCGAGGGTGGCCGGGCGGGTTCGAAGCCGTGGACGGGAATCTCGCCCGCGAGCGGCCCGAGCAGGGAGAGCAGCGCGTGCAGGTTCTGCAGGCTGCGGTTGCCGATCCAGAGACTGGAAACGCCGCCCGCGAGACAGGCTACGGCGGCCCCGCGGGCGGCCCCGCCCGCGCCGAGCAGGATCACCGGTGTGTCGGTCAACTCGATGCCCAGATCCTGTCGCAGCCCGGCCGCCATGCCGTGCCCGTCGGTGTTGAAACCCTCCCAGCCATCCGGGTGCCAGCGGAGAGTGTTGACCGCGCCCACCGGCCGGGCCGCGGGATCGATCGCGGTGACAAGCGGGGAGGCGAGCGCGAGGATCTTGTGGGGTACGGTCAGATTAATGCCGCGAAACTTCTTCGCGTGCAGCAGGGCGAGGGCTTCCGGGAGATCGTCGGGCGCGATATCGAAGCGGTGGTAGCGCCAGGCGTGAAAACCCGGCTCCCGGGCCGCCAGGACATTGAGCGCGGCGTTGTGCATCGCCGGACTGAGGGAGTGCTTGATCGGGTGCCCGAGCACCGCGAGGTCCACTCCCGGGCGGGACCAGGCGCGGAGATCAGCTAGCGTGTGGGTGCGGGCCTCGTTTTCCATGCGGCACCATGCAAAGGCGGCCCGAGGGTGCTTGCAAAGCGCCGACTGCAGAGGCGATCCGCTACACGGGGTTGCGCTCGTGGGCGGCTTCGAACTCGCCGACAAAGCTTTCAAAAAGCCGAGCACGTTCCGGCTGTCCGCCCGCGGTGTAATGGGCGACGAGATTGCGGCAGCAGCGGCAGAGCACTTCGCGGACGGGGGTGGGGGCCAGGTCCTGCGGCGCGGGGTCGAAGCCGCGCGCGTGCAGGTGCAGCATCAATTCGCCCTGGGTGCGAAAGGCGCCGCGCTCGAAGGGATCCACGAAAAAGGGGGTGCCGCCGGTGAAGCTGCCGACGACGAAGTGTCCGGGCAGGCCGACAGGCTCCAGCTCGAGCCCGAGGCGCCGCGCCACCAGCAGATAGAGGATCGAGAGGCTGATCGGCAGCCCGGCGCGACGCTCCAGGACGGAGGGCAGGAAACTGTTGAGCGGATCTTCGTAGTGCTCGGTGTTCCCGCGAAATCCGGTTTCGTGGAAGAGCACGCGGTTAATGACGCGGCACCGCTCCCGGATGGTCGCGGGCTCGGCGATCAACTCACGGCAGCGCGCGGCCAGCCGATCCAGCTCTTCGCCGCAATTCTCCGTCTCGGCCTCGGGCAGTACGGTGCGGGCGAGGAGGAGCGACCCGGACTCCAGTTCGTAGCTGAGTGATTGGATAAAGGCGCGGAATTCGGCGACCGGATCCGACAGCCGCAGCTCGACCAGGTAGCGGCGGGCATGCCAGGCGAGCACGCGGTCATGACCAGCGGCCAAGGCGGCGAGAAACTCCCGGGCCGAGTCGGGCCGAGCGCCGAAGGTCTTCAGCAGCGCCTCACGCACGGCCGGACTGGCATCGTCGAGCAAGGCGCCGAAGGCGGCGCGTTCCCCGGGGCTGAAGGGAGGCGTTTTCACGGTGGTTCAAAGGTGACCGCGCACCGATGGACACGCAACGGCGAAGGAAGACTTCCGCGGGGGTAGATGCTGCGTAGCGGGTGAAGCGGAACCGAAGGGATCGCCGCGGGTCGGGCCCGTTCACCGCGAGCCGTACAACGCGGTCCCCACCCGCACGCAGGTCGAGCCGGAGGCGATGGCGACCTCGAGGTCCCCGCTCATGCCCATGGATAGCTCCGGCAGCCCGGCGCCGAAGCGGGTCGCGAGCGTGTCGCGCAGCTCCCGCAGCGTGGCGAAACAGCGGCGTGCCTGCTCGACGGTGGCGACCTCGTCCGCACCCAGCGGGGCGATGGTCATCAGGCCCTCGACCCTCAGGTGGGCGGCGCCCAGCGACGCCTCGAGCAGGCGGGGCGCGTCCTCCAGGTCGCAGCCAAACTTGGCCGGGTCGCGTCCGGCGTTGACCTGGAGGAGCACGGCGAGCGGGCGGCCGCGCTCGCCGGCGGCCCGATCGAGCAGGCGCACCAGCTTTTCCGTATCTAGTGTTTGGATACGATCGAAGGTCTCCGCCGCGAGCCGGGCCTTGTTGCTCTGCAGATGTCCGATCAATTCCCAGGCCGGGGCGGGCGCGGTGCCGCCGGCGAGCAGCGCCTCGGTCGAGGGACGTTTGAGGGCGGCCTCTTGCGGGCGATTTTCCCCGACCGCGCCCAGGCCGCGCCGGGCGGCCCACACCGCCGCCTCCGCGGGGTGGGTCTTGGTCACGGGCAGCAGACGCACCTCGGCGGGAGCCCGGCCGGCGTCCCTGCAGGCCTTCGCGATCCGCGATTCGACGGCGGAGACGCGCAAACAGAATTCTTCATAGGTGATCATCGAAATCCGGGTATTTCTCGGTTGAAGGGCGATTAGAGATCTTTATGTCAGGCTCGAGGAATCACCCCTCGCGCCGACCATGCAAATCGAGAACTTCAAGATCTTCGCGGACCTCGTGGAAACGAAGAGTTTTTCCAAAGCCGCCAAGATAAACGGCATCACCCAGTCGGCAGTGAGCCAACAGGCGCGGGCGATGGAAAAGCATTTCAAGGCGCTGCTCATCGATCGCAGCCAGAAGCAGTTTCAGCTCACGCGCGAGGGCTATCAGGTCTACGAGTCGGCCAAGGAGATCCTGCACACCTACGACAAGCTCGATTCCGATTTGCAGGAGCTGAAGAAGGTGATCAGCGGCACGATCCGCATCTCGACCATCTACTCGATCGGGCTGCATGAGCTGCCGCCCTACATCAAAAAATTTCTGCACGATTATCCTTCGGTCAACGTGCGGGTGGAGTACCGGCGCTCGAACCTGGTTTACGAAGACATCCTGCACAACTCGGTCGACTTCGGCCTGGTCGCATTCCCGATCAAGCAGCGTCAGATCGACGTCATCCCTTTCCGGAACGACCGGCTGGTGTTGATCACCCCGCCGCAGCATCCGCTGGCGAAGAAGAGCGAGGTGGCCGTGTCGGAGTTGATCGGCCAGAAGTTTATCGGCTTCGATCCCGACATCCCGACTCGCAAGGCGGTCGACCAGATCTTTCGCGAGCATAAGCTGGAGAGCGAACCGGTGATGGAGTTCGACAACATCGAGACGGTGAAGCGTGCGGTGGAGATCGACCATGGCATCGCGATCGTCCCGCAGGCGACGGTCCAGCAAGAGGTGCGCGCGGGCTCGCTCGCCATGTTGACGATGAAAGGCAAGGAGTTCACCCGGCCCCTCGCCATCCTGCACCGCAAGGGCCGCGTGCTGACCCCCGCGATGCGCAAATTCATCGATACGCTCGGTTTGGAGCTGAGTGTCGTGCCCTCCTGAAGCGGGCGGCCGTCGCGTATCCTCCGCCTCACATGCTCCCGGGCGTTTCCCGGGGGTCGCGATGGAGGAGCCTGTGAACGGGATCTCGTCGGCGAGCGGCCGGCCGGGCCGGGTGGGTAAGTTCGCCGCTCGACAGCGGCGGAGCCGAACCGGAACACTGTCGCTGTTTATTTTTCCGATACGAGACGATGCGCGACGTTCTGCTGTTACTCTATGTGCTGACCCTGAGTGGTCTGATGCTTTTCGCCTTTCACCGGGTGAAGTTGATGTGGCTCTACGCCCGGGTGACACGACGTCCCATGCCGCCCCCGGCACCTTGGCGTGGGGCCGCGCCGAAAGTCTGCGTGCAACTGCCGCTATTCAACGAACCGTTGGTGGTGGGGGCGCTGCTCGATCATGTCGCCGCGATCCGCTGGCCCGCCGACCGGATCGAGGTGCAGATCCTCGACGACTCGACCGACCATACACCCGAGGTCGTCGCCGGGTGGCTCGCCGCCCACCCCGTGCTGGCGAGCCGTTTCCGCTACGTGCGCCGCGCCCGGCGTCAGGGCTACAAGGCGGGAGCGCTCGCCCATGGCAACACCCTCACCGACGCGGCGTTTCTGGCGATTTTCGACGCCGACTTCCTGCCCGCCCCGGACTTTCTCGAAGCGCTTATGCCGCACTTCGCCGATGAGCGGGTCGGCGTGGTGCAGGCGCGTTGGGAGTTCGCCAACCGGCACGCCAGCCTGCTCACGCGTTTCCAGGCGGTCTTCCTCGACGCCCACTTCGTGGTCGAGCAGGCCGCGCGACACGGCGCGGGTTTGTTTTTCAACTTCAACGGTACGGCCGGCATCTGGCGACGTGCCGCCCTCGAGGATGCCGGCGGCTGGAGTGACGACACGGTCACCGAGGATCTCGACCTGAGCTATCGCGCGCAGCTGCGTGGCTGGCGCTTCGTGTATCGCGGCGACTACGCGGTGCCCTCCGAGCTGCCCGAGAGCGTGACCGCGTTCAAGAGCCAGCAGCGGCGCTGGACCAAAGGCGGGATGCAGGTCGCCCGGAAGCAGCTCCGCGTCATCCTTTCCAGCGAACAGCCCGCGCGCATCAAGCGCGAGGCCATGTGGCATCTGCTGATCGGCTGCGTGCACCCTCTGCTCGTCACCTTCAGTCTCCTCTTTGTCCCCTACCTCATCATCGTCGGACCGGAGCGACAGGGCTGGTTTTGGCTGATCTTTAATCCGGTGAATTTCCTCCTGCTCGGTGGCGGCTCGGTGGCCTTTTTTGTCACCGGTCAGTTTTTCCGCCGACGCGAATGGCGCGAGGGTCTGCTCTGGTTTGCGCTCGCTCCCCTCGTGATGACCTTCGGCCTCGCGATGAGCGTGACCTGCACGGTCGCGGTAATCGAGGGCTTGCTGACGCGAGGCGGGGAGTTTGTGCGCACGCCCAAGGGCGGCCGTGCCGCGGACTCCCGCGGACTGCTGACCCGACTGCGCAGTCGCACGCTCTTCGCCGGTGTCACCTGCTGCGAGTTGCTCCTTGGCGCCATTTTGCTTTGGGGCTCGGTGTATTGGGGGCGAAAGGATTTTGAGTATCTCGCCCTGATCTTGGCGACCAAGGCGGCCGGCTTTTTTGTCATCGCCGGACTTTCCACCAAAGATCTCTGGCCCGCCCGGGCCGTGCCGGTGAGCGCCGTCGCGACCTAGGGCGCCGCGCTCACGGGGCGGCTCTCACTCCGGCCTTGTGCGCCCCGTCGGCGGGCGTGACCCTCCGCCCTTGCCATGAAAACCAAGGTCTTCGTCGACGGACAGGAGGGCACCACCGGCCTCCAGATTTTCGAGCGCCTCGCCGCGCGGGCCGATATCGAGTTGATCGAGATCGATCCCGCCAAACGGAAGGACTCCGCCGCGCGGGCGGCTTGTCTAAACGCCGCCGACATCGCCTTCCTGTGTCTGCCCGACGCGGCTGCCAAGGAGTCGACCGCCCTCGTGAATCAGGGGCGTACCTGCGTCATCGACGCCTCCACCGCCCACCGTGTCGCGGAGGGCTGGACCTATGGCGTGCCCGAGCTCGGCCCCGCTTATCGCGCGGCCATTCGCTCCTCCAAGCGCATCGCCAATCCCGGTTGCCATGCCACGGCCTTCGCTCTCGCCGTGCGCCCTTTGATCCAGCGCGGACTGCTCCCGGCGGATCATCCGCTCACTTGTTTCTCGCTCACCGGCTACAGTGGCGGAGGCAAAAAAATGATCGCCGACTACGAGCAGAATCCGCCGCCCGCCCTCGCCTCACCCCGGCCCTACGCGCTCGCGCTCATGCACAAGCACCTGCCGGAGATGCGGGTGCATACCGGCCTGTCGCGGGCGCCGATCTTTAACCCGGTCGTCGCCTCCTTTTACCAAGGTCTGGCCGTGACTGTGCCCATCCCGCTCCACGCCCTGCCCGCCGCGCCGACTCCCGAGGCCTTGCACCACGCTTTGTCCGAGACCTACGCCGCCGAGCGCTTCGTGCGCGTGCTGCCCTTCGGCGACGAGGGTGTTCTCGATGGCGGCTTTTTCGACATCCAGGCGTGCAACGGCACCAATCGCTGTGATCTGGCGGTGTTCGGGCATGCCGAACAGGCCGTGGTCATGGCCCGACTCGACAACCTCGGCAAAGGCGCTTCAGGGGCCGCGATCCAGTGCATGAACCTTCATCTCGGTCTGGATGAGGGGCTCGGTCTCACCGCGTGAGCCGCCGCCGCGGCGCCGGCTCGCCGCCCGGGGGCGGCGTAGTTTTGCCGCTTGCCGACGGAGCCCCCTCCTCGCGTCACTCCGCCAAACTTCCCTCCGCGTCCACCGCTTCCCTCATGTCCGCCCTTTACGAAATCCGTTCCGAGATCAGTCCCTCCGCCGTCGACGCGATAGACGACCTGCTTCTCGAGCTCGGGCTTGAAAACTGGAGTCTTCTCCACGACGTGATTGTGCAACGCGCGTGGCTGCTGGGCATCTTCCCCGATGCGGACTCCGCTCGCGCGAGCTGGGCCGCGCTCCGTCCCCAGTTGCCGTCCGCGGCCGCGCCCACGCCGCCGGAGGAGCGGGCTCTCGCCGACCAGGATTGGCGCGACAGTTACAAGGTCCACTTCAAAGCCTGGCGCTGCGGCCGCCTTCACTGGGTGCCCGTCTGGGAGCGCGCCACCCATCCCCTGCCCGTGGGCGAGGTCGCCATCTGGCTCGATCCCGGACTCGCTTTTGGCACCGGCAACCACGAGACCACCCGCCTCTGCGTCGAGCGCCTCGTCGCCAGAGCGGAGAGCAGCGCCCATCGTGGTGCGGTGATCGATGCCGGCTGCGGCTCCGGCATCCTCGCGCTCTCCGCCGTCCGTCTGGGGTGGAGCGAAGTGAGGGGCTTCGACAACGACCCAGAAGCCGTGCGCATATCGCGGGAAAATGCCTCGCTCAACGAACTCGCCGGCGCGGTGCACTTCACCACCGACGACCTCGACAGCGGTCTGCCCGCCGGCACGCAGGCCGACGTCGTGCTCGCCAACATCCAGGCCGACGTCCTGCTTCGCTTTATTCCGCGGCTGGTGGGTGCGATCGCTCCGGGCGGGCTGCTCGTGCTGAGCGGGATCCTCGCCCGGGAAAACGAGCAAGTCCGCGCCGCCTACGCCGCCGCGACGCCCGGATGGCGTGTCGAGCATCGTATCCTGGGCGAGTGGAGCGACGTCGCGTTGTTTCGCCCCTAGTCGGGACGCGTTCTCACAAGGTACGCTCGAACCAGGAGACGGTGACGGCGATGGCCTGATCACTCTGGGGCGTCGCCGGCGCGAAGACGTTAAAGATGTGATCACCGCCCGCGATGAGGACCGCCTCGGCCGGACGTCCCCGCGCGGCCAGCATCCACCGCGATTCCGCCGCCGGGAGGTAGTCTCCGGTTCCGCGCACGCTCAGGAGCGCGCCGGGGTAGGTGGCGAGTTCCGCATCCACATCCACGCCCCGGTAGCTTTCAAAAAACTCCCGTCGCAGGGTCACGGTTTTCCAGCCCTCGATGACCAGCCTGCCCTCGCCGGTCCGTGCCGCCTCCGTCGCGGCCTCACTCCAGGATCCTTGGGTCAGTTGGGCGTGGAGATCTCCTGATACGCTCGACCACAGGGCCAGGGAGCGAAACCGGTCGGGCTGGCGCGCCGCCGCCGAGATCGCCGTCGCGCCCCCCAGGCTCCAGCCCAGCACGCCGACCCGCCCCGGGACGACGCCGCCTCGGGCGAGGATCCAGGAGAGCGCGGTTTCGGTGTCCGCCACTCGGCTCGTATGTGTGGCTTGGAGGTCCGTCCGCTTCGCGTCGCCCTCGCCGGAAAAGTTTAGTCGCAGCGAGGCGATCCCACGCCCCGCCAAGGTCTCCGCGAGGCGTCTCTGGGCGTCGCCCGGCCCCTCGCTGTCGCTCGCGAAGCCGTGCAGGATCAACACCACTCGGCCGTCCCACGTCCCGCCCTGGGGTGCCAGCCAGCGTCCGTTCAGTTCGCCGCCGAGATCCACCCGCAACTCTGCGTTTGGCGTGAGCGCCCCCGCCACTTGGGCCCCGGCGGAGTACACGGTAAGAAGTAAGAGTGCGAACCATCGACCGCTCATAGATTGGCCTCCTGCGCCGGAGATTCCGGCAAGTAGTGCCCGGGGGCGAAGGCCGGCGCCAGGATCGCGGCAAACTCGAGCGCTCCGTCCGGCCCCGCCCGCAGCGCGTGAGGGGCGCCCCGCGCGATCGCGATCAAGGAGCCCGCGCCCACCGGCGTCTCCTCGGTTTCGAGCGTGGCGACGCCGTCACCCGACAACACGAGGAAAAACTCGTCGCAACCCAGATAGCGGCTCGATCCGGTGGAAGCGCCCGCCTCGAGGCGAAACCGGGCGATGCTGAGCGCCTCGGCGCGTACCGAGCCGGTTCTCCCCACCATCTCGCGAACCGTCACGCCCGGGCCCACCTCACGCGCCGGGACGGCGCCGGGTGCCACGATCCGATTCGCGTCCAAGGGCGGGATTGAGCCGCTTGGCCTTCCGTCCGCCGCCTTCGCCTCACGCGGCCGGGTGAGCGAATCCGTCCGGGTGAACTCCTCGATCCAGCCCGCCGCCTCCGGCCAGTCCGCCTGCAGTTCGTCGCGATAGCCCGGCTCGTAATCATCCTCGTCGAAACCGGGCGAGAGCGTGCATCCAAAAAACGAATACGCGCCATCCTCCGGCGAGGCCGGGCGTGCGCCGACCCACACCCCGCCCGGGACCGTCAGTTGCGGCTCCTCGCCCTCCAGCACCGCGACCCCGAGCCGGCGCAGCTCCGCCCGCCCGTCCGGATGCAACAGCAGCAACTCGGCCGGTGCCCCGCGGTGGAAGTGCCACGTCTCGTCGCTGCGCAGGCGGTGCAGCGCCGAGAAATCCCGCCGGGTCACCAGCGCCAGGATGGCGTTGCCCGCCGCCCGTCTGCCCCCCGCCGCCCGCTCGGCCGATACCCAACGCAAACTGAACCAAGCCCCCTCGTGCGGGATGCGTTCCATTTTGTAATGGCGGACCAGATCACCGGCAGCGCCCGAAGGGCATTCGCAAGTCGTTTTAATCATGGGGTTAAAGTATGAGATAGTCCTGGGGCGGAATGGGGCCTCCGCTCTCCGGTACCGGCCGCTTTTAGCAGTGCCCGCGCCAAATCTCCTTTCCCCCGGCCCGGCCTTTGCTCCGCTACGGCCGCGCTCTTTTAACACCCAACGCGCATTCATGGTTCATCCCCACACGGAGCTCCGCTTCGTCAACCCGCAGATCGGCTGGGGCGTTTTCGCCACCCGCCTTATCCCGAAGGGCACCATCATCTGGGCCCTCGACGCCCTCGACCAACGACTCGATCCCGAGCAGGTCGCCGCGCTCCCCGAATACGCCCGGCGCCAACTCGACATCTACGCTTACACGGACGGCCGTGGCCGACGCGTGTTGTGCTGGGATCACGCTCGGTTCTTCAACCATTCCTGCACGGCGAACTGTCTGTCCGTCGGCTACGATTTTGAGCTCGCGATCCGCGACATCCTCCCCGGGGAGGAGCTCACCGACGACTACGGCACGCTGAATCCTGCCGAGCCCTTCCCCTGCGCCTGCGGGCACGGCGGGTGCCGGGGCCAGGTCCTCCCCGACGACATGCTGCGTCATGGCGACGGGTGGAATGAGGCCGCGCGCGCCGCGTTTTTTCTGATCCCGAGCGTGGCGCAGCCCCTTTGGCATGTGCTGGCCGACCGGCCGGTCATCGAGGCTGCGTTGGCCGATCCGAATCGCCTGCGCCCCCTTCACCACCACTACCGCGTGGTCGCCTTGGCCCCCGTCTAGGCGAGCGTC
>JBILUB010000169.1:0-5935 GCA_044371245.1 Opitutaceae bacterium | reverse complement strand
TGACGGCCATCCCGCTGAGCTTCGCGATCACCTTGCTCACCTTCACCTGGTTCGGCCTGTCGGTAAACTCGATGACGCTCGGCGGCCTCGCCGTCGCGATGGGCATGGTGGTGGACGACGCCATCGTGGACGTGGAAAACGTCTTCCGCCGCCTGCGCGAAAACGCCGCCCGCGCCACCCCGCGCCCCCGCTTGCCCGTCATCGCCGAGGCCTCCGGCGAGGTGAGAAACTCCATCCTCTACGCCACGATCCTCATCGTGCTCGTTTTCCTCCCGCTGCTCGGCCTGGACGGGGTCGAGGGCAAGCTCTTCGCCCCCATCGCCATCGCCACCATCCTCAGCATGGCGGCGTCGTTCCTCGTCTCGTTGACCGTGATCCCGGTGCTCTGCTCCCTGCTCCTCCGACCCAAGGCGGGAGCCGGACACGCGGACGGCCTCTTCGTGCGCGGCCTGAAACGCGTGGTCGAAGCCACCGCCATCGCCCCCGCGCTACGCTATCCGCTCCCCGTGCTCGCGCTCGTGGCCGTGCTGCTCGCCGCCGCATTCGCGCTGTATCCACGCATGGGCAAGGACTTCCTGCCCAGGTTTCGCGAGGAGACGGCGCTCGTCGCCGCCACCGCCGCTCCCGGCACCTCGCTCGCCGAGATGAACCGCATCGGCGACATCATCGAACGCGAACTCCTCGCCGTCGAAGGCGTTTCCCAGGTCGGCCGCCGCCTCGGTCGCGCCGAGCGTGGCGACCATGTCGTGCCCGTCTCCACCGCCGAGTTCGACGTGGACTTCCTCCCGGACGGCAGGCGCCCTCGCGCCGAGATCCTCGCGGAGATCAACACTCGCCTGCGTCGCATCCCCGGCGCCTTCGCGGTGGTCAGCGGACCCTTGGCCGACCGCATCGGCCACATGCTCAGCGGCGTCTCCGCGCCCGTCGCGGTTAAACTCTTCGGGCCCGACCTCGCGGAGCTGCGCCGCCTCGGCGGACAGATCCAAAATCTCGCCCGCGCCATCCCCGGCTTCGAGAAATCCCGCCTCGATGCCCAAGCCGACATCCCCCAGCTCCGCATCGAGCCCGACCGCGAACGCGCCGCCGCCCACGGCCTCACCCCCGGCGCGCTCAACGATCTCCTGTCCACCCTCGTCGGCGGCCGCGAGATCGCCGAACTACGCGAGGGCCAGCGCACCGTGCCTCTCGTCCTGCGCCTGCCGGAAGCCTGGCGCGAATCCCCCGATCGCCTGCGGGAGCTCCCCATCGAGACGCCCGTCGGCGCGCGCATCCCCCTCCACGCCGTCGCCGAGGTCCGCGAGGCGCGCGGCCCCAACGTGATCTTTCGCGAAAACAGCCAACGCCGCCTCACCCTCGCCATCCAGCCCACCGGGCGGGACGTGGGGGCCAGCGTCGAGCGCCTCCGCGAAACCGTCGCCGAGCAGGTGAAGCTCCCCGAAGGCTACTTCGTCACCTACGAGGGCGAGTTCGAGGCGCAGCGCGACGCCACCCGCCGCATCGCGCTCCTCGGCGCCCTCGTCGGAGTGGTTATCGTGATACTATTGCAGGCCTACTTCCGCAGCATCGGCCTCGCGCTCCAGGTCATGCTCAGCATCCCGCTGGCGCTGGCCGGGGCGCTCGCCTTCACCTGGTGGCGGCTGGACAACATCAGCATCGCCACCTTGGTCGGCTTCATCGCGGTCGGCGGCGTGGCCGCGCGCAACAACATCATGCTGCTATCACACTACCTGCACCTCCTGCAGCACGAGGGCGAGAGCTTCACCCGCGAGATGGTCGTGCGCGGCACGCTCGAGCGCGTCGTGCCCGTCCTCATGACCGCGCTGGCCGCCGGCATCGCACTCATCCCGCTCGTCCTCGCCGCCGATGAGCCTGGTAAGGAGATCCTCCATCCGGTCGCCGTGGCCATCGTCGGCGGCCTCACCTCCTGCACCTTGCTGACCTTCGTCGTCACCCCGGCGGTGTTCTTCGCCTTCGGGCGTAAGTCCGCCGAACGCGCGCTCGCCGTCCATGGCGAGGCCTTTGAGTGAACGCGTCCCTTTGCCCGCAATCCCAACACAACAACCACTCCCGTCACAAACCCACGCCCTCCCGATCATGAAACACCCTGCCTTCACCCGTATCCTCGCCCTTATCCTCGCCTGCTCCGCGCCCGCTTTCGCCGGCCCGGGCCACGACCACGGCGGCCACTCCCATGCCGCTAAAATCATCGGCCCCAACAAGGGCCGCGTCCTCACCCAGCTCAAGCCCCAGGCCGAGTTCTTCGTCACCGCCGACCGCAGGGTGCGACTCACCTTCATCGACGACTCGGGCAAGCCCGTGGCCGTCCCCGCCGGCCTCAGCGCCACGCTGTTCACCGGTGATCGCGCCGCGCCGACGACCTTGGCCTTCGCGGCCGACGGCGACACGCTTCTCTCCACCGCCGCGTTGCCCGACGGCGGCAACCTCCCCGGCATTCTCCGCGTGAAACCCATCGCCGAGGCCGCGCCCGTGACGATCCGTTTCCAGATCAACCTCGCCAACTGCCCCGAGTGCTCGCGCCCCGAATACGCCTGCTCCTGCGACCATTGAGACCCCGGGCCGGGCGCGACCCGGCCTCCCGGCTTGCCGGCCCCGGCATCCTGCTCCTCGCTCCCCGGTTCGCATGTCCACCGCTCTCGCCCAGCGCGCCGCCCACCTCGTTTCCCAAGTCTCGCCCGACACGCCGGCCGACGCCGTCCTCCGCCGCGAGGTCTACTCCCCCGACGACCTCATCCACCGCCTCGGCAAACCCGACGCGAGCGATGGACTTTCGGAGGACCTGCCCCCGCCCCCACCCTGAGCGCCCGCACCGACGAGCGCCGATGTCTCGGGGCAACATCGCCCCGGCGCCGCCGGCCGGAACCCGTTCGGAGCTCGACGGCCCGACGCGACTCCTCCCATCCCTGGCTCCTGGAAACGCCCGTGTCTCGGCGCGGACCCGAAGCGTCCGACGATCAAGCGGCTCAGCCGCCTTCATTCACACTTTACCCTTTTCTCACAGATTGGCGCGGCCCTGAATCCCCTCCCCGCCATGAATCCCAGCCGCCGCTTCACCCTCGCCCTTCTCCTGGGTGACTTGGCGAGCGTGTTTGCGATCTTCAACGCCCTGGCCGGACTGCGCGGCATCCTGGATTTCGGCCAGCCGCTCCTTCTCCCCCTCCTGGTGCCGGGAGTCCTGATCGCGATGGCGACGGCCCTGATCGACGGCTACTCCCCGAGGACGGACTACCTGTCCCTGGACTACGCCCGCCAGCACCTCCTCGCGCTGGCCTGCGCCGCGCTCGGCACCCTGCTGGTCACCTTCGTCGCCCTCACCGACGATTTCAGCCTGCAGCAAAGCCGCCTCGTGACCGTGCTCTCCTTCGTCTTTGTCGCGCCCGCGGGCCTCGCCCTCCGCCGCCTGCTCGCGCGCGGGCGGGCCGCGGTCCGCCGCCACCACGCGGTGATCTTTGTCGGCGACCCGCGGAGCGCGGAGGATTTTGCGGCCGAGTGCGCCCGGATCGGCTTTCCACACCCCCTGCACTTCGCCGCCGCGACCGACGCCGACGCCACCCCCGCGAGACCGGCGCTCGGCGCCCTGCTCGATCGCATCGAAGCGGGTGAACTCCGCGCCCAGGCCGTGATCCTTCACGAGACGACGCGCCCCCTGCCGGCGGGCCTGCCCCAGCGCCTCCTGCGGCTGCACTTCGCCGGAGTGCCGACCTACACCCTCGAGCTCTTTCACGAAGCCGTCTGGCGCAAAATCCCGATCGAGCGCATCCACCCCGACTGGCTCTTCCAGGACGGCTTTACCCTCGCGCGCGAGCCCTTTTACGACCGCCTCAAACGCGTCTCCGACGTCACGCTCGCCCTCGCCGTCCTGGCCCTCGCCACTCCCCTGCTGGCTCTGGCCGCCATCGCCGTCCTCGTCGAAGACGGCGGACCCGTCTTTTTCCGCCAGACCCGCGTCGGCCGTCACCGCCGCCCCTTCACCCTCTACAAACTGCGCACCATGCGCGAAGCCCCCGGCGGTGCGCGCTACACCGCGCCCGGCGACAAGCGCATCACCCGGGTCGGCGCCTTCCTGCGAGCCGCCCGGCTCGATGAGCTGCCGCAACTCTGGAACGTGCTCCGCGGCGACATGAGCATGATCGGCCCCCGGGCGGAGTGGGACCTCCTCGTTTCCGACTACGAAAAGTCCATCCCGTGCTACCACTTCCGGCACGTGGTCCGGCCCGGCATAAGCGGCTGGGCGCAGGTCAACCACCCCTACGGCGCGGGCCTCGCCGACACCCTGCGCAAACTCGAGTACGACCTGTATTACATCCGCCACTACAGCTTTCGCCTCGATGCCGCGATCGTGCTCAAGACCGTCCACGTGATGCTCCACGCCAAGGGCGCGCGCTAAAACCCCGCCCCGACCGGTCTCGCACGCCCCGGCCGCGTGCGTCGTTGCCAAAACCGAAACCATAAATCGGAGTCGTGGGCCGCCATGTCCACCGCCCTCGCCCAGCGCGCCGCCCATCTCGTTTCCCAGGTATCGCCCGACACCCCGGCCGACGCCGTCCTCCGCCGCGAGGTCGGCGCCAATCGCGAACTCGAATCCCACGAGAAACGCGCCCTCACCGGCGCCGTCTTCGCCTACTACCGCTGGCTGCGCTGGCTCGACGACTCCCGCGCCCTGCCCCAGCGCGTGCTCGCCGCCCTCGACCTGCAAAAACGCTTCGACGCCGATCCCGCCGCGATCAAGCCCGAGACCCTCAGCGTCCGCACCCTGCCCGAGTGGGCGCTCGCCGCGATCGACTTCCCCAGCCCCGAGGCCCGCCTCGCCTGCCTCCGCCAGCTCCAGCGCCCGCCCACCCTCTGGATCCGCCCGCAGCGCGAGTTTGCCGCCTCCGTCGTCCGCGCCCTCCGCCACGCGGCTCCGGCGCAATCTGAGATTTCAAATTTAAGATTTGAAATCCCTCCCACCGCCGCCCGCTACACCGGCCCGAGCGATCTCTTCAAAAGCGAGGAGTTCAAAAAAGGTCTCTTCGAGATCCAGGACCTCGCCTCCCAGCTCGTCGGCCACGCCTGCGCGCCGCTCGCCACCGAGACCTGGTGGGACGCCTGCTGCGGCGAGGGCGGCAAAACCCTTCATCTCTCCGATCTGATGGGCAACAAGGGCCTCATCTGGGCCTCCGATCGCCACACCGGCCGCCTCGCCAACCTGCGCAAACGCGCCGCCCGCGCCCAGGCCTTTAACTTCCGCTCCCTCACCTGGAACGGCGGTCCCTTCCTCCCGACCAAAACCAAGTTCGACGGCATCCTGGTCGACGCCCCCTGCTCCGGCCTCGGCACCTGGCAGCGCAATCCCCACGCTCGTTGGACCGTCAGCGAAACCGACGTCAAAGAGCTCGCCGAGATCCAGCTCCAGCTCTTGGAAAACACGCATAAGGCGCTCAAGCCCGGCGGCCGCCTCGTCTTCGCCGTCTGCACCCTGACCCGCGCCGAGACGACGGACATCGTCCGCGCCTTTTCGGCCGCGCACCCCGAGCTCGAGCCCCTCCCGCTCGCCGGCCTGCCGCTCAACGCCGGCCTGCCCACCGGCCACTTCCTCTGGCCCCACGAACTCGACGCCAACGGCATGTTCCTCGCCGCTTGGCGCAGAAAAACCGCGTGAAGTTTGAACCGCTAAATCGCGCTAAAGACCGCTAAACCTAGATCCGGCAGTAGCCCCGGCGAAAGATCGCGCAAGATGTTGAACCAGATGGCGAGCGCAGCGACCCGAAGGCGCACCTGGAAGGTGCGTCGAGCGGTCGATGCGCTCGGCAGGTGGTCAACAGCTTGCGCGAGATGAGCTGCGGCTACTGCCGGTTCTAGGCTGAAACAACCCGCTCAGATTTAGCGTCCGTTAGCGCTCTTTAGCGGTTTAATTTTTCGTTCTCCTCCGTGGTCA
>JBILUB010000381.1:0-3099 GCA_044371245.1 Opitutaceae bacterium | reverse complement strand
GGTCTGCGCATCACCGAGGGGCAGGCGGACAAAATCAAAACGCTCCACGGCAGGGCCATGATCTCGGCCAAGGACCGGGCCGACACGGTATGGCTGAATGGCGACATGGGCATCGGCGACCGCCGCTTCCCCCGTCTCACCATCGAGCAGATCACGACCGCGCGGGTGCGTGAACTTTTCGAGGTGGTGCGCAAGAAACTGGGCAACCTCTACGCTCCCGGGGAGACGCTCGCCGGGGTGGTCCTGAGCGGCGGCGGCTCCGCGTTGCCCGGTATCGAGGAGGCCGCCGCCCGCGTTTTTGAAGTACCCGCGCGCTTCGGTGTGCCCCGCATCGATGTGGCCGAAAAACTTCGCCATCCGGCCTACAGCACGGTGCTCGGACTACTGCACCAGGGGCTCACGCAGCAGCTCGAGAACGCCGCCGCCCGCCCGGCCGGTCTGCTCGGCCGTTTCCGTCAGGCGGTCGACAGTTTCGCCCGCCTTTAAGCCCGCGACCGCCCCGTTTTTTCATTCATCCCCTCGTCCCGCCATGCCCGACGCCGCCTCCGAGCTCCCGCTTCCCTTCTCCGCCGATCTGCTCACCGACCGTCGCATCGCGATCAAGGTCGTCGGTCTGGGTGGAGCCGGCGCCAATGCCGTCGATCGTTTGAAGATGGAGAACCTCGACCGCCTGCAGATGGCGGTGATCAACACCGACGCGCAGGCGCTGGCGGCTTCGCCGGTGCAGGACAAGGTGTTGATCGGAGCGGCCATCACCCGGGGGCTGGGTGCCGGTGCCGACCCCGACCTCGGACGGCAGGCGGCGGAGGCGGATCGGGAGAAAATCGCCGCGGTGGTCCGGGACTGTGATCTGGTCTTTTTGATCGCCGGCATGGGCGGTGGAACGGGTTCGGGAGCCGCGCCGACCGTGGCCGAGATCGCCGCCGAGCAGGGCGCGCTCGTGATCGCGTTTGTCACGCTGCCCTTCAGTTTCGAGGGTGGGCGCAGGGTGAAGCAGGCGGACGAGGCCTTGCAGGCCCTGCGCAGGGTCGCCGATGCCGTCATCCCCTTGCCGAACGATCTGCTTTTGCAGGAGGCCGACGAGGGCGAGACCGCCCTGGATAGTTTCGCGCGGGCCGACGAGTGGATCGGCCGCGGGGTGAAATCGATCTGGGCGATGATGTTTCGCACCGGTCTGATCAATCTCGACTTCGCGACCCTGCGGCAGGCCTTTCACACTCGCGGCGGGAAGACTCTTTTCGGGCTGGCGACGGGAGCCGGGGCCGCTCCGGTGGCCGAGGCGCTCGAAAACCTGAAGAGCTGCCCGCTGCTCTCGACCCCGGAGTTCGCGCGCAAGGCGGACCGCCTCCTGGTCAACATCGTGGGCGGGACCGACCTCAGCCTGGCTCGGGTCAACGAGATCATGGCCGCGGTGACCGAGCAGTTTGGCCGCGAGGCGCATGTGATCATGGGTGCCGTGATCGACGAGAATCTGCAGGGCAAGGTGGAGCTGATGGTGCTGGGCACGAGCGAGGTGGCCGGGCGGGTTTTCGCTCCGCGCCGCGCGCCGGGCGGCCGGGGTCGGGTGGCTCCGGTGGCGGCGCTCGCGCGTGAGCCGGCGCCCGAGGCGGCCGCGGCGGCCGGGCCTTCGCGCGGGGAGGCTCTGCTGGATCTCGGAGACGAGGCGGAAGCGCCGAAGCCGGGTGGTCGCCGCGGGCGAGGCGCCCCGGCGGCGCCGGCCGACCAGGTCGAACTCAGCTTCGGGGAGCATGAGACCCGCGGCAGCTTCGAGAAGTCCGACCGCAATCTTTTCGAGGGGCAGGATCTCGACGTGCCGACCTATCTCCGCCAGGGGCTCAAGCTGCACCTTTGAGCCTATAGCATTTCAAATGAAGATGTAGCCGTTTCTCGTAGCGCAGACTTCCCGTCTGCACGAGCGAGCAGGCTGGAAGCCTGCGCTACCTTGGGTCTAACTGTCGGCTATAACTCCATTTGTAATGCTCTAGATCCGGCGGTCGCCCCGGGCCGCCTCGTGCAAAGTCGACGCGGCGGTCGCCGTGCCCGGACCGGCGTCTCCGGTCCGCGCGGGCCTCAGCCGGGATCATGCAGTTGTGCGGGTCGCATCGAGGCGGACTGGCGGCACCTTTCGGTGGGGCCCTCGGCTCGAAATACTTCTCGAGCATGCCTTCGCTCGGTGCGCACCGAAATGCGCTCACCTTTCCACCCCGCTGCTCCGCCGCTCAACTGCATGATCCCGGTTCAGCGGGCGAGCTTGCGATACTTTATCCGATGGGGCCGGTCGGCCTCCTTGCCCCGGCGTTTGCGGAAATCCTCGAGGTAGTCGCTGTAGTTGCCGTTGAAATACACGACTTGGCTGTCGCCCTCGAAGGCGAGGATGTGGGTGGCCACGCGGTCGAGAAACCAGCGGTCGTGGGAGACGACGACGGCGCAGCCGGCGAAGGTCTCCAGGCCCTCCTCGAGGGCCCGGATGGAATTCACGTCGAGGTCGTTGGTCGGTTCGTCGAGGAGCAGAAGGTTGGCCCCGCTTTTGAGCAGGCGGGCGAGGTGCACGCGGTTGCGCTCGCCGCCGGAGAGCACGCCGACTTTTTTCGACTGGTCGGCGCCGGTGAAGCCGAACTGGGCGCAGTAGGCCCGTGCATTCACCTCGCGGCCGGGCATGCGGATGATCTCCTCGCCGTCGCTGATCGCCTCGTAGATGGTCTGGGAATCGGGGAGCGAGTCGCGGGACTGGTCGACGTGGGAGATGACGACGGTGTCCCCGACGCGCAGGGCGCCGGCGTCGGGCTTTTCCGTGCCGGTGATGAGGCGGAAGAGCGTGGTCTTGCCGGCGCCGTTCGGGCCGATGACGCCGACGATGCCGCCCGGGGGGAGGGCGAAGTCGAGGTTTTCGAAGAGGAGTTTGTCGCCGTAGGCCTTGGTGACGCCGCGGGCCTCGACGACGAGCTGGCCGAGGCGCGGACCGCGGGGGAGGACGAGCTCGAATTCGCGCTCCTGGTCGGCGGTGTTGGAGCTGTTGACCATCTTTTCGTAGGCGCTGATGCGGGCCTGCGATTTGGCGTGGCGGGCCTTGGCGCCCTGGCGGATCCAGGCGAGTTCGCG
>JBILUB010000410.1:0-2865 GCA_044371245.1 Opitutaceae bacterium | reverse complement strand
CCACTGGGCGACGTTGTCGAGGAAGTAGCGGTCGTGGGTGACGGCGATCACGGTGCCCTCGTAGCGGGCGAGGTGTTGTTCGAGCCAGTGGACGGACTCGGCGTCGAGATGGTTGGTCGGCTCGTCGAGGAGCAGGATCTCCGGTTTTTGGAGGAGGAGGCGGGCGAGGGCGACGCGCCGGCGCTCGCCGCCGGAGAGGGTGTCGACGAGCGCTTCGCCGGGGGGGCAGCGGAGGGCGTCCATCGCCATCTCCACCTGCGGGGCCACGTCCCAGGCGCCGAGGCGCTCGATCTCCTCCTGGAGCCTGGCCTGTTTTTCGGTGATGGCGTCCCGGGCGTCGTCGGTCTCGGCGGCGGCGAGATCGTCCCAGGAGGCGTCGTAGGCGGCGGTGAGGTCGGTGAGGTGTTTGACCCCTTCTTCCACGCAGGACCGGACGGTCGCGCCGGCGGCGAGCTGGGGCTCCTGTTCGAGGAATCCGACGCGGTAGCCGGGTTCGAAGTGGATGCGGCCGTCGATCTCGGTGTCGCGTCCGGCGAGGATGCGCAGGAGAGAGGATTTTCCCGAGCCGTTTAAGCCGAGCACCCCGATCTTCGCGCCGTAGTAGAAGGAGAGGGAGATGTCCCGGAGGATTTCCTTGCGCTCGATTTTCTTCGAGACGCGCATCATCGAGAAAATGATCTTGGGTTCGTCTGGCTTGGACATGGGAAGCGGTTTGGGCAGGCGAAGGGGGGCGCGGAGGAGGTGCGCGGGATGGGGACGAGGAGTGAGCGGGGGTGGCGGACGAAGGCGAGACGGAGATCGGGGGTTTTGCGGGTTTTCCGCTCGTGGGCGGCGGACGGTGGAAGGGGGACCGCGGGCGGGTGGTCCGGCGCGGTGCGGAGGCACGATCGCGGCGGGGGATCGGCCGGGAGGGGGCGACCGGGTGGGGGCGGCGGGGTGATCGGGATCAGTTGCCCGCCAGGACCATCGGGCCTTCGGCGACCGGGACTCCGCCTTTGCGCTCAAGCGAGATGGCAAACTGGGTGGCTTCCTTGACCGGTAGCTCGGCGCGGAAGAGGAACCGGGCCTCGCCGGTGGCGGGGTCGACCGCAAACACGCCGCCGTCGAGGGGGCGGGGGTACTGCGGGTCGATCACCCAGAGTTGGTAATCGTGGTCGGGGGTGAGGGCGGGGAGGCCTGAGACGCGCAGCAGGCCGCGTTGGAGGGCGGGGTCCCAGATGGCGATCGCGCTGGCTTGGGGGGCTTGGGCGGCGAGGGAGCGGAGCGAGGCGATGCGGAGCTCGGCCAGGCGGCGGTCGGCCTGAAGGCTGGCGATGCGGGCGAGGTAGGCGTCGCGGTTTTCCTCCACTTCGCCGCGTAGGGTATCCGCTTCCTGGGTGGCGACGCGCCAGGCTTGGGTCTGGGCGGCGGCGAGGAGGCGCTCCGCCTCGAGTTGCTGGCGCAGGCCGCGGAGCTCGGCCGAGACCAGGCTGAGCTCGGTCTCGGCGAGGGTGGCCCGGGACAGGGCTCGAGTCTGGCCCAGCCAGACGTTGGCCGCCGCGAGGGCGAGGGCGGCTGCGGCGGCGAGGGAGCTCCAGCCCAGCCAGGGGGGAAAGCGCAGGGCGGGCGGGGGCAACGGCTCGGGGGTCGGGGGCACGGTGCTGGAGGGGGCGCGGGTCGCCACGCTGGCGAGTACTTTGGCGCGGAGCTCCGGAGGGCACTCGCGGGGTGGGGAGGCGAGGGCGCTGAGTGCGGCGGTGGAGCGGAGCTCATCGACCCAGCGGCGCAGCTCGGGGTCGCGGGTCATCCGGGCCTCGAGCTGGGTGCGCTCGGGCTCGGCGAGCAGGTCAAAGGCGTGGAGCGCGGCGAGTTCTTGCAGGGTCTCGTCGTTCATAGGCGGGGGGCGAGTCGACCGTGGAGGGCGAGGAGGCCGCGGCGAATACGGGCTTTGATGGTGCCGAGCGGTGAGGAGAGGCGCCGGGCGATTTGGTCGTGGGTAAGGCCGGAGAAGAAGGCCAGCTCGACGGCGCGCCGTTGTTCGGGGGGGAGCTCGGCCAGCGCGCGTCGCACGAGGGCGGCGCGTTCCGCGAGATCGGCGGCGAGGGGGGCGTCTTCGCCGGGCGAGTGTTCGTGGGGACCGACTTCTCCGGGGGCGGAGCCGGCGAGGAGTTGGATGCGGCGGGCGCGGGTGCGCAGGCGGTCGATGGCGCGATGGCGCACCAGGGTGATGGCCCAGGAGACCACGTTGCCGCGGGCGGGGTCGAAGTGGCCGGCTTTGTCCCAGATGGCGAGGAAGCTGTCGTGGACGATGTCCTCGGCTTCGGCGTGGTCGCCGAGCACGCGGCGGGCGATGGCCAGGAGGATGCCGGAGAGCCGGTCGTAGAGGAGGGCGAAGGCGGCTTGATCGCCGGAGGCGATGCGGGTGATCAGGGCGGCGTCGGGATCGGGGGCGTGGGGCGGGCGGGAGTTTTCTCCGGCCCGGGGAAGGGGAGCGGGGGGAGTCATGCGCTGCGGGGGCCGGCCGTGGGTGCGGGCCCAAGGCCCGCGTGGGTGCGGGTGAAGGGCGGGTGGGGCGTGGTCGGCGAGCATCGCATGGGGAAAACGGCCGGCGGGCCTCCCTGGATGCAAGGGGGGTGGGGGCGTAGGGGCGAGGCTGAAGCGGGAAGGCCGGCGGTGGCGTCGTCGTGGAGTGTGCTCATGGTCCGTGGGGCTAATGGAGCAGGTAGTGTCCGAGCACGCCGAGGACGATGAGGGTGGCGAGCACGAGGAGGGCGCGGCGTTCCTGGGCGGTGGTTTTGTGCAGCATGCGGGGGGGCCGGATCAAGCTGGGTAGGGCGGGGGTGGTCGATGGCGGCGGAGCAGGGCGTAGACCACTTCGAGGGGCAG
>JBILUB010000259.1:0-4207 GCA_044371245.1 Opitutaceae bacterium | reverse complement strand
CGAGATAGGCCGCAACGGCAAACCCGATCACGATCGCGGTCAGGATCAGCGCCTGCGGCAAGGGGTCGACCCGTGCGACCCCGGGATCGCCCGAAAGCACCGGCGCCCGACGCCCGTCCGGATCACCCGACACACCGATCAACACGATGTTGACCGCGTTCGAGAGCACGAAAAAGCCGAACATCACCCGCAACAGGCGTCGCGAGGTAAACAGGTAGATGCCCGCGCCGACGAGCAGGGCCACCAGCATAGCGGCGTCGAGTTGGTTGCTCATGCCCCGCCTCCCTTCTCCGTCCGCTCGCGCGGCGTCAGGTCGATCGGCTCGCTCAAGAGTTCCGCGAAGCGGTCCTCCTCCTCGACGACAAACGCCGGCAAACCGTGGATCGATTTCATCAAGGGCAGGATCAACTTGAGCAGCACCCCGACCACCGTGAGGTAGACGCCCAGATCGAACCAGAAGGGGGTGCCGATATAGAAGCCCGCGAGGTAGCCATGGAAGTGGTGAAACACCGGCAAACCGAGCAGGGTCGGCAAAAGCGCCGTGGCCAGACTCAGCCCCACGCCCCCGACCGCGAGCAGCACCGGATTAAAGCGGATCAGTCGCCGCACCCCGTGCACGCCGAGCACGAAGACCAAAAGCAACAAGGAGAGCGAGCTGACCAGTCCCGCGATAAAGCCGCCGCCCGGCGCCTGGTGGCCGCGCAGGAAAAGATACGCTGCGAAAAGGTTGAGCGGCACGAAGGCCCACAGACCCACCTGCCGCAGGATCAAATCCCGCGGCACCGGGTGCA
The DNA here is from genome assembly GCA_044371245.1 of Opitutaceae bacterium. Taxonomy (GTDB): domain Bacteria; phylum Verrucomicrobiota; class Verrucomicrobiia; order Opitutales; family Opitutaceae; genus IMCC26134_A. The sequence continues at coordinate 3,416 of JBILUB010000259.1, read as the reverse complement.
GCTCCGGATTACCCTCCGCAGCGGCCGCCCGCGGGGCCCCGGCGCGAGCCCGGTGCAGCAAACCCAGACAGCCCAGCGCCGCGATCAAGAGCACCGCGATCTCCATCAAGGTGTCGAAGCCGCGGAAATCGACCAGCACCGTGTTGACGGCGTTCGCGCCCTTCGCGAGCGGCACCGATTGCGCGAGGTAAAACTCACCCGCCCGCTCCGCACTGGGGGGATTTTGAAACACCAGCACACCGCCGCCCACCACCAGGCCAAAAAAGATCGAGAGCGCCACGCGCAGGGGCTTCGTCAGCGGATGATGCGGCGGCATGGCCTCGCGGTCCGCGCCCTCCCGCTTCAGGCGCAGCACGACGAGAAGGATCAACAACAAGGTGGCCGTCTCGACCAGCATCTGGGTGAGCGCGAGATCCGGCGCGCGATACATCACATAGTAGAGCGTGATCCCCAGGCCCACGACCGAAAGCGCGCAGACCTGCCGGATCGGCTGCTTCCACGCCGCGGCCGCGAGCGCCGCCCCGCCCGTCACCAGCACCACCGCCCAGCGCCACCAGCCCGAGGCCTCGGCCGGCCAAGGAGCCCACTCCGAAGCGAGCAAACTCAGCTCACCCCAGTGCGGGAGGAGCAGCCCCGTCATCAGCACCAAACCCGTCCCCACCACGACGAAGACCGCCACGTAGGGATTCTCGAAACCGAGTCGACGATTGAGATACTTGCCGAAGTACGGCGTCCCCTCCGCGACCACGTCAAAGCCCAGATCAAAACGTAGCGGGCCGGGCAGCGCGGCCCGCGCCCAGCGGCGAGCGCCGACCAGCGCGAACAGGGTCAAGCCCGCCGCCACCACCAACGCGCTGGTGATCAGCTCGGCGTTAACTCCATGCCACAGATGCAGCTCTTTTTCGGCGGCCACCCGGCCGGCCGAATCGGCGAAACTCGCGCAGAGACGCCCGAAAAACGGCGCCGCCAGGCCCAGGGCCAAAGTCGCCGCGCCCAGCAGCGCCGGCGGCAGCTGCAGACCGGCCGAGGGCGCATGGAAGTGGTGCTTCACCGCCTCCGACTCGCTCCCGAAAAACACCCGGCCGATCCGGAGCGCCACCGCGACATTACAGGTGGAGGCCAGCACCACGCACCCCAGCGGCCAGAGCCCCTGCAGGCCACCCGCGCCGTGAAACAACGCGTAGAGATCGACCAGCAACATCTCCTTGCTCAAGAAGCCCGTGGTCGGCGGCAACCCGGCAAAAGCCGCCAAGGCGCACAGGGCCGCCACCGCCACGACCGGCATCTTTCGACCGAGTCCGCCCAACTCACGCAGGTCCCGGGTGCCCGTGCAGTGATCGATGATGCCGACCACCATGAACAGACAGGCCTTGTAGAAAACGTGATTCAGGATGTGCAGCGCGTCCCAGGGCACCCCGGCGCCGGACACATGCAAACCATAGTACCCGATCAACAGACCCAGCTGCGACACCGTCGTGTAGGCCAGCACGCTCTTCAGGTCCTGCGAGAGCAAGGCGTACACGGCCCCGAGCAGCATCGTGCCAAAGCCGATGCCGGTGAGCAGAGGCATCCACGCCTCCAGATCATCAAACACCGGCAGCAGCCGCGCGGTGAGGAAAACCCCGAGCTTCACCATCGTCGCCGAGTGCAGGTAGGCGGAGACCGGCGTCGGCGCCGCCATCGCATTGGGCAACCAGTAGTGGAAGGGGAACTGCGCCGATTTGCCCGCGATCCCGAGGAAACAGCAGAGAAAAGCCGCCGCCAGCAGCCCCTCGGTCCCGGGCCGCGGACCATCCGCGGCCAGGATCTCGGTGAGCTCGTAGCTCCCGAAAACCACTCCCAGCAGCAAGACACCGACCAGCAGGGCCAGCCCGGTCCCGCCGGTCGTGAGCAGCGCCATCCTCGCCCCCCGTTGTGACTCCTGCTTCTCATGCAAAAAGCCGATGAGCAGGAAAGAGGTCAGCCCCGTCATCTCCCAAGCGACAAACAACACGAGCAGGTTGCTCGAGAGCACGGTCGCGAACATCGCGCCCATGAAAAGCAGCAGGTAGCAGTAGAACTTGCCGTGGTCGCGGTAGTGGTCGTCATCCAGATAACACGCCGCGTAGAAAACCACCAAGACGCCGACGCCACTCACGATCAGCGCGTAGAGCAGGCCCAGACCATCGGGCAGAAAAGACAGATTCACCCCAAACTCCGGGGCCCAGGCGAAACTCAGCGGCGCGGAGCGCTCCGCCGCGGGCAGGCGCCAGAGACCGACGGCGGCGGCCAGACTGGTGAGCGGCGCGAGCAGGGCGACCCAGCCGACCTTCGCACCCAGGCGCGCACCCAGCGCCGGCAAAAACACCGCGAGCACGAAGGGCGCGAGAAGGAGGATGAGGAGCAGGGTGGACATGGACTTCCGAGGGAGGCGGACGGATGCCGGGCGAGCGAAGGGCGCGGGGCGGACTTGTCAAAGCCCGCCGTCGGGAATCTCCGCCCGGTTTTCCAAAAGCGCCGGCAGCTCCGCCAACGAAAGCACGAAGCGCGCCGCACCGGCCCGCACCTTTTCCCGCACCACGTAACGCCCGAAGCCGACAAACAAGTCGACCTCCGGCTGCGTCTCCAGATCGCTCACCCCGTCTCCGACCATCACCACGCGGGCCGGCGAAAACTCGCGACGCAGCGCGCGGATCAACTCGGGTTTCCCTCCCGATCGCGTCGTCGGGTACTCGCGGTCGTACCCGACATATCCGCCGGCCGCGTCGAAAAACAGATCCACCGCCTCCACCCGCTCGATCCCGAGATGATCGGCCAGCGGCCGGATCGCGTTCCGGAAACCGCCGCTTAGGATCAGGGGCGTCCAGCCCGCGCCGCGCAGCTTGGCCAGTGTCTCCACCGCGGTCGGCTCGACCGTCTCGATATAGTGCCGGCCCACCGCGGCCACCTGCGCCGCACTCGGGCGGATGATCTCGAGCCGCCGTCCGAAGACCGCCTCGACCGGCAGCTTCCCGTTCATCGCGTCGTTGGTCATCGCCTCCACCCGGGCAAAGACTTCCGGGCCGCCGGCGCGTCCGAGTTCGTCGATGCCCTCGATCGCGGAGAGCGTGCTGTCACAGTCGAACACGAGGAGCTTGGGCGGCATAGGCGAGGCCATGGGGGCGCGCAGGCTCTCCGCCTCCGCGCCGCCCACGCAAGCCTCTACGCGGGACGCCGCCGGCCCGCTCCCGACCCGCGAGCTTCCGCGCGCCAACGCGCCATCCAGCGAAAACGCCAGGGCCGCGCGGCCCACTCCGGTCCGGCGTAGTCCACGCCCACGCGCGGACCGGCCACCACGTCCTGCGCGAGCACCCGCGGCTCTCCCTCGCCCGGCCGCTCCAGCCACAGGCCCGAAGCGGGATCGTCGGACCGATGCCCGTTCAAATCCCGCCCGACCT
>JBILUB010000166.1:0-5995 GCA_044371245.1 Opitutaceae bacterium | reverse complement strand
GCTCTCCCGACGCTCAGGCCAGCACGCAAAATCCCGGCGCACGCCCCGAGAGCCCGCGCCAGGAAGGCCCCCGTGATTCCGGACCGGGCGGCGAAGGAGGCCGTCGTCGCCGTCGCCGCGGCGGCCGTGGCCGCGGTGGCCCCCGACCCGAAGGCCAGGGTCGCCCCTCCGGCGACTCCGGGCCGGCGCAACCCGCCAGCTAAACCAGGCTCCCAATAACCTTGCCAAGCCCTCCGCGCCACCGCGCAACTTCAAAGGCGCCCGCCCCTCGGCGGGCGCCTTTTTTCTTCTCCGGGCACCCACCGCTCCCCGCGCCTCCTCTCCATGGATCTACACGTCTCCGGCGGCAAACCGCTCTCCGGCACCATCACCCCTTCGGGCAACAAAAATTCCGTCCTGCCCATATTCTGCGCGAGCCTGCTCACCGACGAGCCCGTCACCCTGCGCAACGTCCCCGACATCACCGACCTCGATAAACTCGTTCGTTTCCTCGGCAGTCAGGGCTCCCGCATCGAGTGGGACCGCGCGGCCGGCGTCATGCGCCTCGATCACTCCGGGTTCCGCTCCACCCTGCCAGACGACGAACTGCCCTCGGACATGCGGTCCACCGTCCTGCTCTTTCCCGCCCTCCTGCGCCGACTCCGCCGCATCAACATCCTCGCCAACGCCAAAGGCTGCTCGCTCGGCGTGCGTGAAATCGACCCCCACCTCGAGATCCTCGCCGCCCTCGGCGCGACCATCGGCGCCGGCGACCCCCTCGTCATCGCCCTCCCCTCCGGCTTTACCGGCGCCCGCCATTGGTGCGACTACATGTCGGTCACCGTCACCGAAAATTTCGCCATGGCCGCCGCCCTCGCCCGGGGCGAATCCACCCTGATCAACGCCGCCAGCGAGCCCCACGTCCAGGAACTCTGCGCCGCGCTCGTCGCCATGGGAGCCCGTATCGAGGGCATCGGCACCTCCATGCTCCGCATCCAGGGAGTGGATACGTTGCACGGCGCCGACCTCACGATCGGCACCGACTACCACGAGATCGTCACCTTCCTCGCCCTCGGCGCCATCACCGGCGGAGAGATCCGGGTCAACCGCGCCCTGCCCCACCACTTCGACCTCATCGTGCGCTCCTTCGCCAAACTCGGCGTCGTCGTCGAGCACGAGACCGCCCCCGACGGCGGCTCGGTCGCCCTCGTCCGCCGCGGCCAGCGCCTGAAAATCGAGGACCCCTACACCAGCAACCTCCTGCAAAAAATCGAGGCCGCCCCCTGGCCCTACTTCTCGGTCGACCTCCTCCCCCTCCTCATCGCGCTCGCCGTCCGCTGCGAGGGCACCATCCACTTCTGGAACAAGGTCTACGAAAACGGCTTTTCCTGGATCCCCGAACTCGCGAAATTTGGCGCCCACGCGGTCGTCAGCGATCCCCACCGGCTCATCGTCTTCGGCCACCGACCACTGCGGCCCGCGACCGTCGACTCCCCCTACATCATCCGGGCCGCCGTCGCCCTTGCCATGGTAGCGGCCGCCATCCCCGGACGCTCCGTCGTCCGCCACGCCGAGATCATCCGCCGAGCCCACCCCCGCTTCGTCGAAAACCTCCGCAGCCTCGGCGCCGACATGGAGTGGAAGTAGGCCTCACCCAGCCCCCGCCTCACCCCCATGCCCAAACCCGCACCCGCCACCCCTCCGGCAGACAGCAAAGGGCTGAGCTACCTCGCCGCCCAGCTCTCCAGCCCCGTCACAAACGCCGAGGCCGCCCTCCGCCCGCTCTCCTTCGCCGATTTCGCCGGCCAGCCCAAAACCGTGGAGCGCCTCAAAATCATGGTCGGTGCCGCCCGCGCCCGCGGGGAGGCGCTCAACCACATCCTGCTCAGCGGCCCGCCCGGCCTCGGCAAAACCACCCTCTCCCTCATCCTCGGCGCCGAGATGGGGCGAAACGTCCGCATCACCTCCGGACCCGTTGTCGAAAAAGCCTCCGACCTCGCCGGCCTGCTCACCAGCCTCGAGGAAGGCGACCTGCTCTTCATCGACGAAATTCACCGCATACCCAAGACCGTCGAAGAGTACCTCTACAGCGCGATGGAGGACTTCCGCCTCGACATCATGATCGACCAGGGGCCCAACGCCCGTTCCGTCCGCCTCTCCCTCCCCCGCTTCACCCTCGTCGGCGCCACCACCCGGGCGGGCATGCTGACCGCCCCGCTCCGCTCCCGCTTCACCCTCCAGACCCGGCTCGACTACTACGACGCCGCCACCCTCACCGGCATCATCAAGCGCTCCTGCGGTCTGCTTGCCGTCCCCATCGAGGACGACGGCGCCCGCGAGATCGCCACCCGCTCGCGCGGCACCCCTCGCATCGCTAACAACCTCATCAACTTCGCCCGCGACTACGCCCAGCAACGGGGCGACGGCCGCATCACCCGGCAGGTCGCCGCCGCCGCCCTCGAGCTCCTCGAGATCGACGCCCGCGGCCTCGACGAGATGGACAAACGCATCCTCCGCATCATGGCCGAGAATTACCGCGGCGGCCCCGTCGGCCTCGGCACCGTGGCGATGGCCGTGAGCGAGGAGGCCGACACCCTCGAAGAAGTTCACGAGCCCTTCCTGATCCAGGAAGGCTACCTCCAACGCACCCCCCAAGGCCGCGTGCTTACCCCCAAAGGCTACCACGCCGTCGGCCTCAAACCCCACGGCGGCGGCGCCCAGGACACGCTCTTGTAGCCCCCTGCCCGAGGTCCCCCGCGCGCCGGCCTCGCGCGCCCCCCCTAGCGCCGGCCGGCCAGCCACCGCTCGACACCCGCCACATCCCGGGTGTTCAACACCTGCTCCCGCGTCAGCCAACCCTTCCGCGCCACGCGCACCCCCTCGGCCACATGCGCCAGCCCGGCCGCCTCGTGTGCATCCGGATTGATCGAGCACATCAGCCCGCGCTCCGCCGCCCTCCTCCACCATCGCCAGTCGAGATCGAGTCGGCTGGGATGCGCGTTCAACTCGATGATCACCCGATTCGCGATCGCCGCGTCGATCACCTTCGCCAGATCCACCTTGTAGCCCTCACGCCGCAACAGGATCCGCCCCGTCGCATGCCCCAGCATCGTCGTGCGCGGGTGCTCGATCGCACGGATGATCCGCCGCGTCATCTCCTCCTCGCTCTGCGTCATCGCGCTGTGCACCGACACCACGACGTAATCCAGACCCAGCTCCTCAAACACCCCGTCCTCATAATCCAGCCGCCCGTCGGGCAGGACATCGCACTCCACCCCCGCGAAGATCTTTATCCCGGCCGCCCCCGAGGCGTTGAGGCGACGTATCGCCTTCACCTGCGCCTCCAGCCGCGCCTCGTCCAGCCCATGGGCCTGGAAGGACGACTTCGAGTGATCCGCGATCCCGAGATACTCCCAGCCCAGCGCCCGGGCTGCCGCCGCCATCTCCGCCAGCGAGTTTCTGCCGTCCGATTCGGTCGTGTGGTTATGAAACGCCCCGCGCAGGTCCCCCGCCTCGACCAGCTTCGGCGTTGGGGAAACCCCCGCCGCCACGCGCTCAAAGACCTCGATTTCCCCCAGCGCCTCCCTCAACTCCGGCGGCACCCAGGCCAGCCCGAGATGCGCGAACAAGTCCGCCTCCGTCTCCGCCCTCAAGCTCAGCCCGCGCTCCGCCTTTTCCTTCGCCGTGCCCTCGCCCGCGTCCGGCACCAGCCCCCACTCCGAAAGAGAAAGTCCCCGCGCGAGCGCCCGCTGGCGCAGCGCCACATTGTGCTCTTTCGACCCGGTGAAGTGATGGAGCGCGAAAGCGAACTGCTCCTCCGGCACGATCCGCAGATCCGCCTGCAGTCCGCTCGCGAAGCGCACGCTCGCCTTCGTCTCGCCCCGGGCCGTCACCTCCCTCACCCCCTCCTGCGCGCAAAACCAATCGGTGATCGCGGCCGCGTCCCCCGCCCCCGCGCCCACGATGAAATCCAGGTCGCCCACCGTCTCCACCCCGCGCCGCAGCGAACCCGCCGCCTCGGCCCGCCGCACCCCTGGCAGCTCCCGCAGACCGGCCACGATCGGCCCTGCCACCGCGGCCGCGTCCCACCAAAGATGCCTCTTCCCATAGGCGGCCCGGTTGGCCAGCCCCTCGAGCAACTTCGTCTGCGTTTTTTCCCCAAAGCCCGCCAACTCGGCCACCCGCCCCGCCCGACACGCCGCCTCCAATTGCTCCGGCGACTCGACGCCTAGTTGCTCCCGCAACGCGCGGATTTTTTTCGGCCCCAAGCCCGGGACCTCGAGCAACGCCACCAACCCATCCGGGATCCGCGCCCTCAGCTTGGCGTAAAACTCCAGCCCACCCGCCTCGCTCGCCCCATGCAGCCTCGTCACCTTGTCCACCAAGGCCTCCCCGAAACCCTTCAACTCCCCCAAAGACCCCGCCACGACCCGCCGCTCGAACTCCGCCTCCTCCATCATCTCGAGCGCCCTCGCGCCACTCTGATAGGCCCGCGTTTTAAACGGATTCTCACCCTCCAACTCGAGCAACATCCCGATCTCCTCCAACACCCCCGCGATCTCCATCTTGTTCATCCCCCAAGCGCATCCCACCCCGCCCCCGCGTCAACTCCTCCTCCCGAGACGGTCCGACGCCCCGCCGATTTGACCGTCCTCGGCACCCGCCTACCCTCCCTCACCATGTCCGCCCTGCCCGCCGCACTTCGCCGCAGACTCCCGTGGCTGCTCGGCCTCGCCACTCTCATCCTCGCCGGCTGCGCCTGGATCATCCGTGTACCCTCCGGCCCGATCACCCCCACCGGCGCCGCCCCGGCCGCCACCGGCTGGCGCGCCGTCACCCTCGTCGAAGGACTCGAACACCCCTGGGCCATCGCCTGGCTCCCCTCCGGCGAAGCGCTCATCACTGAACGCCCCGGCCGTCTTCGCCTCCTTCGCGGAGGCCTCCTGCTGCCCGAACCGATCCGCGGCCTTGATCCCGTGCTGAGCGAAGGCCAGGCCGGCCTGATGGACCTCAGCCCGCACCCCCGCTTTGCCGAGAATCGCCTTGTCTACCTCACCTACTCCGCCGGCACCCGCGAACTCAACGGCACCCGGCTCGCCCGCGCCCGGCTCTCCGAAGACGCCTCCACCCTCGAAAACTTCGAGGTTATCCACTCCGTGCGCCCGCTGAAACCCCGCCTCCAGCACTTCGGCTCACGCCTGCTCTGGCTCCCCGACGGCACCCTCCTCCTCGCGCTCGGTGATGGTGGCAACCCCCCGGTTCGCATCGACGGCCAGCTCGCCCGGGAGCAAGCGCAGATCCTCTCCAGCCAGCTGGGCAAAGTCCTCCGCCTGCGCGACGACGGCAGCGCCCCCGCGGACAACCCCTTCCTCGGGCGGGCCGACGCCGACCCCCTGGTCTGGTCCTATGGCCACCGCAACATCCAGGGCCTCGCCCGCGACCCCGCCAGCGGCCGCATCTGGGCCCACGAACATGGCTCGCGCGGCGGCGACGAGCTCAACCTGCTCAACCCCGGCGCCAACTACGGCTGGCCCCGCGTCAGCTACAGCATTGAGTACACCTTCGGCTCCATCACCCCGCATCGCAGCCTCCCCGGCATGGTCGATCCCCTCCTCGTCTGGACCCCCGCCCAGGCCCCCAGCGGCCTCGCCTTCTACACCGGCGAGGCCTTTCCCGGCTGGCGCGGCGACCTCTTCTCCGGCGGCCTGAAAAGCGAGGAGCTGCGTCGCATCGACCTCGATGCCGAAGGCCGCATCATCGGTCAGGAGTCCCTGCCCATCGGCGCCCGGGTGCGCGACGTCCGCCAAGGACCGGACGGCTTCCTCTACGTCCTCACCGACGAGCCCGACGGCCGCCTCCTGCGCCTCGAGCCCCTGCCCTGAGCCCGCCCCGCCGCCGGGCGCGGTTACTCAACGCCACTCGTGCCGCGGATAGCGCCGGCTCAGCTCCGCCTTCACCTTCGGGTACATGTCGCGCCAGAAACTCGTCAGATCGTCGGTCACCTGGATCGGACGGT
>JBILUB010000165.1:0-6002 GCA_044371245.1 Opitutaceae bacterium | reverse complement strand
CCCGAGGTTGGCCACGAAGGGTCGGCCCGGCTCAAGTGTCAGGGTGGTGGCCGCGCGCCAAAAAGCAGAAGCCACGTCCTCCACCGCGATGAAATCCCGGACCTGCTCACCGGGAGTCATGGGAAAGTCCTCGCCGGCGAGTGCGGCCCGGCGGAGAGCAGGCCAAAAGTTTTGCTCGTATTGGCTTTCCCCATACGCGGAGAAGATCCGCAAGTAGGCGAGTTCGAGACCATGCTCGATCGCGTAGGCGTGCAAGGCGGCGAAACCCGCGGCCTTCGATGCGGCATAGGCTTGGGTGGGCTCGAGCGGCGCGTCGGGCGGGATCGGATCAAAGCGATCGGCACTGCGGCCGTACTCTGCGCAGGTGCCCGCCACGACCAAGCGACGAACACCGGCCTGCCGCGCCAGCTCCGCGAGGCGGATGGTGGCGACGACATTGGCATCCAGCAGCTCCGCCCATTCCGCCTTTTGGGGGCTCACTCCGGGAGACGCCAGATGCACCACCGCATCGCACCCTGCGAGATGAGCAGGACAAACCGCATCCAAGGGCGCGGTGATCCAGCGCGGCTCAACCAGAGGCAAGACCCGCGCCTTGCCGGACTCGTGCCGACGCAGAGCGACCACGTCGTGACCCTGCGCCGCCGGCGACCGCAAAAAATGCCCGCCGATGAACCCGGTGGCGCCGGTGAGGAAAATCTTCATCGCGAATGCGTGGGGGCAAGGAGCCGGGGTGAGGGCGCTAGGCTACGCGCTGGGCGGCGACGAAGGCGCGGATGACCTCGATCTCGTAGGCGCGAGCATGGCGGGGGTGAGGCAGGACGGCAGGGGCGGAGCGGAAAAAGCGGAAATTTGGAAAGGGAGGCGGGGCGGCAGGGCGGAGCGGAAAACGCGGAAATTTGGAAACGCGGAAACCAAGGAGCTTTTTGACCGGTTTAAGATCGTGGGAAGAAACAAACGCACGCTTTCAGCCTTTGGTTCGCGTTTTAGACTTTGGTTCGCGTTTTAGGCTTTCTGTCTCGTGCGAGTGTGCCGGAAGAGCTCGGCAGGGCGATAAGTGGCCTGCCCGAAGCGGCAGTCGTGCGCTCGTTTTCTTTCAAACGGCGCGCCAAAGAGTGCACGCTGGTGAAGCGGTTACCCATGGCATCCTTTATCTTGTGCATTTCGGCGAGGATCGGGTCGTTCATAGTTCACCTTTCATCATCTGGTCGGGGGTGCAGATCGTGGGCAAGAGATAGGCGAGCATCTCGGGGGTGAGGCAGGGCGGCAGGACGGAGGGAAAACGCGGAAATTTGGAAACGCGGAAATTCGGAAAGGGGGGCAGGGCGGAGGAGCTTGCCGCCGAAAAACATGCGGTTGCCGATCAGGCGTTCACCTTTTTCCGTTCCGGGCGGACTCGGGGCCGGGCCGGCGCCGCAGGCGGTTTGGCTTTGCCCGAGCGCGCCGGGGCGTCCCGGCGCGGCTCGCCCGCCTGCTTTTGCAGATGTCGAAACAAGCGGTCCGGATCATGACCGAAGCGGGCCGAGTTGGCATCCTTTATGGCATGCATCTCCGCCATAACCGGATCAATAGGGGTCGTTTTCATAATTCCTCGGGGGTGCAGATAAGCGGAAGGTTATAGCCGTGGGTGGCGCAAATGAACTCCAGACGGCGGCGAATGGTGGCGTTGGCAATGTGCCGAAAATTCCAAGTGAGGAGGTAAGGCACGGCGTGGGCCGCGCAAAGCGCGATGTGCAACGCATCGTCGGCCGCTTTGGTGGGAATGGCGCCGGGGGCGATCAAGGCGCGGGCGAGTAGGCGGGCGGGGTCTTCCAATCCCAGCAAAGGCAGACCGTTTATCGCGGCCAGCCGGGCAGCTGCGGCCACCGGATCGCCTTGGCCGGCTTCATCGATTACAAGCGGTGAAACCAACAGGGTAAAATCCCGGCGGCGTCCGGCCCACCAGCTCACGGTCAATTGCCTGCGCCCTTCCTGCACGGGATGGTTCGAGGGCCGAGCGGTCAAATAACTGACCACCGTCGTCTCGACGTAGACTCGGGCGGGAGGGCTCATGCGGCGGGCAGCTTTTCGCGGGACCGCACGAAGTCGCGGATGACCTGGATCTCGTAGGCGAGCATCTCGGGGGTAAGGCCGGGGTAGGTGCCGAGGAAAAGGGCTTGGTGCATGATCTCGTCGGCGCCGCGCATCTCGCCGACGACGCGGAAGGCGGAGGGGCGGTCTTTGCGCAGCTGCACGAAGACGGGCTGGCGGAGGAGGTTGCCGCCGAAAAACATGCGGTTGCCGATCTTTCGCTCGTCGAGGTGGCGGGCGAGGTCGGTGTGGGAGAAGGGCGCGCCGGGCTTTACCCGGAGCATAAAGCCAAACCAGGAGGCATCGGTGCGGCAGCCGGACGAATCCCACTCGAAGCAGGCGGGGAAGGAGGAGGAAGAGGAAGAAGAGGAAAATTTTGAAACGCTGAAATTTGGAAATTTTGAAAGATCGGAGCTGCCGCTTTCCGCGTTTCCGCGTTTCAGCATTTCCGCGTTTTCCGCTCCCGCTTTTTCCGCCTCCGCTTTTTCCGCGTTTCCGCGTTTCAGCATTTCCGCTTTTTCCGATTCCGCTTTTTCCGATTCCCCTCTTTCGCTTGGCGGGAGCCAGCGCGTGGCGTGGGTGGGGAGGGTGAACTCGAAGACGTCTTCGAGGTCGGCGAGGCCGGCGCGCAAAATCTCCCAATTCCGTTTCCGCGCCTCGATGAAGGCCGGGAGTTTTTTGAGTTGTTGGCGGCCGATCGCGGCCTGCGGGTCGAGCGGCTTTAGGTTAAAACCGAGGTGGCTGTAGATGTATTTGTGGTCGTAGCCCTTGGGGAGCTCGCCGAGTTGCCAGCCGAAGCGTTTGCCGCAGGTGTCGTCCTTGCCGGAGGCGCACCAGCAGTCGCGGCCCCAGTCCCGAAAGCTCTCGGCGTAGGTCTTGAGCGGGGGGCGGCTGATGATGTTGACCGCGCCGCCCTCGCCCATGGTGAGGTGGTGCGGGGGGTAAAAGGACTGGGTGGAGAGGTCGCCCCAGGTGCCGGTGTAGCGGGTGATGGACACGCCGTCGGAGGGGATGCCGGGGGAGTTTTCGGTGATGCCGAGGGCGCGCGCGCGGGCGAGGGGCATCGAGTAGGTGCAGCCGAGGGCGTCGCAGTTGTCCTCCACCAGCCAGAGGTCGTGGCGGCGGCAAAACTCGAGCACGGCGCCGAGATCGAAGGGGTTGCCCAGGGCATGGGCGATCATCACGGCCTTCGTCTTGCCAGGCACAAACGCGGCCTCGAGCTGCTCCGGCCGGACGTTGCCCGTGGCAGGATCGTTGTCGATAAAGACGGCGACGGCACCGAGCTGGATGATGGGCGCGACGGTGGTGGGAAAGCCGGCGGCCACGGTGATGACCTCGTCGCCGGGCAGAATGCGCTTGTGGGGCGGGAGCTTGTGGGTGGTGAGCGCGGCGAACGCGACGAGGTTGGCGGAGGAGCCGGAATTGACGAGCAGGCTGTGTTTCACGCCGAGGAGGGCGGCGAGCTCCTTCTCGAAGGCCTCTCCCTCGGGGCCGAGGGTGAGCCAAAAGTCGAGGGTGGCGCCGACCGCGGCCTCAACCTCGGCGCCATCAAACACGCGACCGGCGTAGGGGATGGTCTGGCCGGGGGCCCAGGGGGCGTGCGCGGGATCGTCGCCCGGGCGCTGGCCAGTGTGCATGAGGGCGGAGTATTCGCGGGTGAGACGGAGGATCTCGGCCTTAAGTTCGGCAGGGGAGGGCATGAGGCGGGGTTTTGAGGAGCGCGGGTGGGCGAAGACGGGCGCCAAGGAAACAGAGCGGAGGCGGGGGCGGGGATTATTTTGCCAACGCGGCGGCGTAGTTTGGGTTGAGCGGGTTTACTTCGACGCGGCGCTGATGAGGAATGACGACCAGATCCATGTCCTCCATGGGAATGGCGCCGAGCAGAACCTGGTCGCCCATGACGATGGCGCCGACGTAGGCGACACGGTTTTTAAAGCGCACCTCGAGAGGTCCCACGTAGGGCACCATTTTTTTGGAGGCATCGGCCAAGGTGACCTCTTTGCGGGATTGCTCTTCCAAACCGAGCTGCAACTGAACGTGCTCCGGTATAACAAGGTAGACCGCGCCGGTATCGGCCAAGGCCTCCGCGACCACTGCGGCCTGCTCCGGCTTGCGAGGATTGGTGAGAGTGAGCATTGCGAAAGATAAGCCCATGGGACGAAGCGAGGCAACGGGGTGAGGGTTCACGTTTCGGCCGCCCACGCGAGGCCGGCGGCGTGGGCGGCGGCCGTGTAGGCCGCGATTTGCCCGGTGGTGAGGGCGTGGAGGTCGGAGCCGGGCTCGGCCGCGGCGCGATACCACGCGACCGTGCGCGCGAGAGTCTCGGCGAAGGGCCAGGCGGGGGACCAGCCGAGGAGGTGGTGGGCCTTGTCCGTGGCGAGGTTGAGGAGGCGGGCCTCGTGGGGCGCATGAGGGTCGCTCTTGTCCTCCCAGCGGCCGGGCCAGTGCTTGAGGATTTCTTGAACCAACTCGGCCACGCTGCGGTTCGAGGCGAGGGCCGGGCCGAAGTTGAAGGCGGAGGCGTAAGCGGACAGCGGGAAACGAAAGGGGCTGGCGGGGCCGTGCCCGTCCCGGGCCAGGGCGGCGCCGAGCCAGAGGTAGCCGGAGAGGGGCTCGAGCACGTGTTGCCAGGGGCGGGTGGCGACCTTGTTGCGCACGGGGATGGGTTCACCGCGTCGAAGGGCCCGGATGCAGTCGGGCACGATGCGGTCGAGGGCCCAGTCGCCGCCGCCGATGACGTTGCCCGCGCGGGCCGAGGCGAGGCGCACGGGACCGTCGGGAGCGGAAAAAAAGGAGCGTCGGTAAGAGGCGATGACCAGCTCGGCGGCGCCCTTCGAGGCGCTGTAGGGATCGTAGCCACCCATCGGGTCTTCCTCGCGGTAGCTGTGCACCCACTCGCGGTTCTCGTAGCACTTGTCCGTGGTGATCGCGACGATCGAGCAGGGGTGGGCGGGATCGGCCGCGAGGCGGGCGGCCTCCAGGACGTGGGCCGTGCCGAGGACGTTGGCCGCGAAGGTCTCGACGGGCTGCTCGTAGGAGAGGCGGACGAGGGGCTGAGCGGCGAGGTGAAAAACAAAATCGGGACGCAGGGCGGCGAAGGTCTCGCGCAACGCGGCGAGATCGCGGATGTCGCCCTCGATATGGCGCAGACGCGTGGGCAGCCCGAGCTGTCGAACCCGCGAGGGCTCGGTGGGGGGCGGCAGCGCGAAGCCGGTGACCTCGGCCCCGAGGGCGAGCAACCACTCGGCGAGCCAGGCGCCTTTAAACCCGGTGTGGCCGGTGAGGAGGACGCGTTTGCCGCGGTATTGATCGAGAAAGGCCATGGCGGGAACTAGTCGCGCTGGAGCCAAGGGGCGCGGTTGGCCGCCCAGAGGTCTTCGAGGTGCTGCTTATCGCGGAGGGTGTCCATGGGCTGCCAAAACCCGGCGTGTTTGTAGATGCTGAGCTGGCCGGTACGGGCGAGGGCCTCGAGGGGCTTTCGCTCCCAGACGGTCGAGTCGGCCTCGATCAGGTCGATGACCGAGGGCTCGAGGACGAAGAAGCCGCCGTTGATCCAGCTGCCGTCGCCGTCGGGCTTTTCCTGAAAACTTTTTACGGCGTGGCCCTCGATCTCGAGAGCGCCGAAGCGCCCCGGAGGCTGCACGCCGGTGAGCGTGGCCTGGCGCCCCTCGCGCCGATGAAAGGCGATCGCTTCCGTGATGTTCACATCGCCCACGCCGTCGCCGTAGGTGAAGCAGAATGTCTCGTCGCCGATGTACTCGCGCACGCGCTTCAGGCGGCCACCGGTCATGGTGGCCTCGCCGGTGTCGGCGATGGTCACCCGCCAGGGCTCGGAGCGGCGGTGGTGCACTTCCATGTGGTTGTCCTTCATGTCGAAGGTCACGTCGGACATGTGGAGGAAGTAGTTCGCGAAGTACTCCTTGATGACGTAGCCC
>JBILUB010000164.1:0-6021 GCA_044371245.1 Opitutaceae bacterium | reverse complement strand
CGACTGGGCCGACGCCGCCCTCGCCCTCGTCGACCTCCACATCCGCGCGGGCAACCTCGCCGACGCCCGCCGCGGCCTCGCCCTCCTCCGCGGCCGCCTCGAACTCGTCGACAACCTCGCCGGCCTCAACCTCCTCTCCCTCCAACTCGGCGACGCCCTCATGAAAGCCGGCGACAGCGCCGGCGCCCTCGCCGCCTTTCGCAACGTCAGCGACCGCGCCACCCTCGTCGCCGAGCAGGAACGTCGCAACACCGCCCTCACCCGCGCCCTCGAGCGCTTCCAATCCCTCGCCCGCCCCTCCGCCACCGAAGCCGACGCCCTCCGCCGCCTAAACGCCCGCCTCGAACAAGCCAAAACCTCCCTCGAGCAGGTGAAAAACCTGCCCGCCTTCGACGCCACCCTCCGCTTCCGCCTCGGCTTCGCCTTCCAGGAACGCGGCGGCGTCTGGGAAGCCGCCCTCCTCTACGAAGACCTCCTCGCCCGACACCCCGACGCCGCCGAACGCGAAAACGCCTACTTCGGCCTCGTCCGCGCCTACGCCGACGCCGGCCGCTTCGAACGCGTGCGCGACGCCGTCGAGCGCTTCACCCGCGCCTACCCCGACTCCAAGTTCGTCCCCCAGGCCCTCTACCTCGCCGCCCTCGCCGCCGGCCAGCGAAACGACCTCGCCGGCCAGCTCGCCTTCCTCGGCCTCGCCGCCGAGCGCGAGACCCAGAAAGACGAACTCAGCGAAGCCATGCGCCTCATGCGCGCCAACGCCCTCTTCACCCTCGCCCGCCACGAAGAGGCCAAAACCGTCGTCGACGCCTACGTCGCCGACTTCCCCGCCGGCCGCTTCATCGAAGAAGCCCGCTACCTCGCCGCCATGGCCGACCTCGCCGCCGGCCGCGCCACCGAGTCCGAGAAACAAATCCGCGACTACCTCCGCGACTTCCCCGCCGGCCGCTTCGTCCCCGACGCCCGCTACCGCCTCGCCGCCGCCGCCTACGCCCGCCAAGACTACGCCGGCGCCCTCACCCTCACCGACGCCTGGCTCGCCGATTTCCCCCCCGAAGAGCCCCAACGCGGCGAGATCCACTCCCTCCGCGCCGACGCCCTCGCCGGCCTCGACCGCCTCCCCGAAGCCATCGAGGCCTACCAAGCCGCCCTCGCCCTCCCCCTCTCCGACGAGCAGCTCGGCTACGTCCTCGACGAGCTCACCCGCCACCACCAGGCCCGCCGCGAATTCGACGCCGCCGTCGCCATGTGGGAACGCTTCGCCGCCGAACGCCCCGACCACCCCTACGTCATCAACGCCGCCTACTGGATCGGCCGCCTCCGCGGCCGCGAAGGCCGCTTCGACGAAGCCCTCGACCTCATCTCCCGCATCGTCCGCCGCTACGTCGCCGACCCCGCCCGCGGCGACGTCGAGCGCCTCCTCGTCGAGATCGCCACCACCCTCGGCCGCCCCCCGCGCACCCGCCGCGGCGAACCCAAAGTCGAGCCCATCCCCGAAGACCAGCTCTTCGCCCGCGTCGACCAGCTCCTCCTCGTCGGCGACAGCGCCGACCACCCCACCGCCCGCGCCCGCGCCCTCTTCACCCAGTCCGAGATCGCCGCCATCCGCAAAAACGACGCCCTCCGCGACCAACTCCTCTCCCGCATCGCCACCACCTTCGCCCCCGACCAGCTCCCCCCCGGCATCCTCGGCAAAGTCGGCGACCTCCTCCTCCAACAAGGCCAGCCCGACCTCGCCAAAAACTTCTACCAACAAATCCTCACCGACCACTCCAAGTCCATCTTCGCCGACTTCGGCCACGTCGGCCTCGGCGAGATCGCCCTCCTCCGCGGCGACGGCGAAGAAGCCCTCGCCCGCTTCACCGCCGCCATCGACCTCGCCGGCGCCCGCTTCAAACTCAAGGAAGCCACCCTCGGCCGCGCCCGCGCCCAACTCCTCCTCGGCCGCGGCGAAGCCGCCCGCGAACTCCTCGAACAAGTCGCCGCCAACCGCGCCTGGCGCGGCGAAGCCACCGCCGAAGCCCTCTACCACCTCGGCGAAATCGCCCGCCAGCGCGGCACCCCCGACGACCTCGCCAAAGCCCAGGCCCACTACCAGCGAGTCTACCTCTCCTACAAACGCTTCCCCCTCTGGACCGCCCGCGCCTACCTCCGCTCCGCCGAGACCTTCGTCGCACTCGGCCAAGACTTCGAAGCCCTCACCACCATCAACCGCTTCTTCACCTTCCGCGACCAATTCGAAGCACTCCCCGAGTGGCAACAAGCCCAGGCCCTCTACGACAAACTAAAGGACACCCCGCCCCCCCCCGGCGCCCCCTCCCCCAAGCAAACCTGAGCCGCCCCCGCATGCGCCCCCCCCTCCCCACCCCCCTCCCCACCCCTCGCCGCCTCCCCTGGCTGCTCGCGGCCGGCCTCCTCCTGCCCGCCCTCGCCTCCGCCCAGCGCTACCAACTCAAAGACGGCACCATCCTCTCCGCCGCCGACCTCACCATCGGCTCCGGCGCCCTCGTCCAGCAGGTCAAGATCGCCTCCGGCGGCTCCTTCGAACGCCGTTACCCCTTCGCCGACATCGTCCGCATGGACTTTCCCGAACCCCCCGAGCTCGACCAAGCCCGCGAGCACGTCGCCGCCGGCCGCGGCCCCGAAGCCCTCGCCCTCATCGAGCCCATCTACAGCCAGTTTGCCCCCTTCCCCAAAACCCCGGGCTCCCACTGGCCCCGCGCCGCCGAACTCCGCCTCCGCGCCCTCCTCCTCGGCGAAGACACCACCGCCATCACCACCGCCTCCCGCGAGCTCATCCAGAGCGGCCTCGGCCCCGAAACCACCGGCCTCGCCAAACTCGCCCTCGCCAAACTCGACATCCGCGCCGGCCGCGCCGACCTCGCCAACATCATGCTCGACGAAATCGCCCGCGAAGCCCCCCCGGAGATCCAGGCACGCGCCTGGCTCCTCCGCGGCGACCTCGCCCAAGAACGCTCCGCCTTCACCGAAGCCCTCGAAGCCTACCTCCGCATCCCCGCCTTCTACGGCACCCTCGACGAGCTCATGCCCACCGCCCTCCTCGGCGCCGCCCGCGCCTACCGCGGCTACGGCGATTCCGGCCGCGCCGAACGCTCCGCCCTCGACCTCATCGACACCTACCCCGACACCCTCGAAGCCACCACCGCCCGCAAAGAATTTGACCTCTAAGCACCCCGTCCTCCCCCACTCACCACCCACTCTCCGCCGACCATGAAACGCCTCGCCACCCTCGCCCTCCTCGCCGCCTCGCCCCTCACCCTCCTCGCCCAGGAAGCGCCCCCAGCCGTCAAAATGACGCTCCTGCAAAAACTCAACATGCCCACGATCTACATCCTGCTCGTGTGCTCCATGATCATCGTCTGGCTCACCGTCGACGGCTACCTCCGCACCTCCCGCAAGACCCTCGTGCCCGCCCCGGACGTCGACCAACTCAAAAACTACTTCCGCGCCGGCGACTACCACGGCGCCTTCGCCTACACCCGCGCCCACCCCAGCGCCCTCAACAAAACCATCGGCGAGGCCCTCCGCTCCGCCCCCGAAGGCAAACAAGCCGTCGAAGACTCCGTCGTCGCCGCCATCATCGGCGCCCAAGGCGCCTTCAACAGCAAGATCGCCTACCTCTCCGTCATCGGCGTCATCGCCCCCATGATCGGCCTCACCGGCACCGTCTTCGGCATGATCGACGCCTTCGCCGCCATGGGCGCCGCCGGCGCCGCCGACCCCTCCAAACTCTCCGCCGCCATCGGCGCCGTACTCTACGCCACCGCCGGCGGCCTCGTCGTCGCCATCCCCGCCTTCGTCTTCTACTACCTCCTCCGCAACCGCGTCTCCCACGCCTTCCACGAACTCCAAATCGTCGTCGCCGACCTCTTCCGCCAGTTCCCCTACGAACACCTCCGCGAAGCCAACTTCGAAGGCGCCGAAGTCTACGCCGCCGCCCCCAACTGGGTCACCGGCGCCGCCCCCCTCGGCTCCACCCAAGCCTAAAACTAGCCCGAGATCGGTCACCACGGTCTGATCCCTCCGCTCAGACCGACTCCCCCCCCAACCCTTAAACCACCCCACCCATGGCCAGCAGCGGCGGCGGCGACGGCGAGCCCGAATTCCAAATCGCCCCCATGATCGACGTACTCCTCGTCCTGCTCATCTTCTTCATGAGCATCGCGACCTCCTCCGTCGCCCGCTACGACCCCGGCATCCAAGTCCCCGTCGCCCCCGACGCCAACAAGAAGGAAGACTCCGAAGGCGAACTCGTCTTCAACATCGCCTGGCGCGCCGCGGACAACACCGCCACCACCACCTTCGAAGAGCGCATCGTACTCCCCCCCGACACCATCGGCACCCTCGCCGCCCGTAAAAAGGCCAACCCCGCCGTCCGCGTCCTCATCCGCGCCGACTCCGAAACCCCCGTGCGCTACGTCAACGACGTCATCAAAGCCTCCGCCCAGGCCGGCATCGTCGACGTCACCTTCGCCACCGTCGCGCGGTGACAGGGAAAAACGCGGAAACTAGGAAAAGCTGAAATCAACCCTTCTGGCACCGCGGTCACGACCCCCTCCGCCCTCCGCCTTTCCGAATCTCCGAATTTCCGCGTTTCCGCCTTTCCAAATTTCCCGATGAAATTTCCCGTCCAGAACACCAACACCGACGTCGGCTTCCAAATCGCCCCGATGATCGACGTCGTGTTCGTCATCCTCGTCTTCTTCATGTCGCTCGCCGCCCAGATCCGCATCGAGCAGATCCTCCAGACCAGACTCCCCGGCCTCGCCGTAGCCAGCACCACCACCGAGTTCGTCGACGAACAAATCCTCCAGGTCGGCCAAGACGGCGAAGTCACCCTCAACGACGAAAGCTTCGACTCCCCCGACAGCCGCGGCCTCCCCCAGCTCACCAACACCCTCGGCCAGCTCCAGGCCTCCTCCGATGCGGCCAAAAGCAAACTCGTCGTCACCCTCATCAGCCACCCCGACTCCCCCTACTACCGCACCATCGACGTGCTCAACGCCCTCGCCGTCGCCGGCGTCACCAACGTGACCTTCACCGCCGACGACGAAGAGCAGTGATCCCCGCCCCGCCGCCACCCGCGAACCCACACCGCGCCCATGTCGACCGCCCCTGAAACCCCCTCGCCCGAGCCCGCCGAGAACCCGGCTCCAGACGTGGCCGCCGTGCAGCAAAAGAAAAACCTCTACCTGCGCGTCGTCTCCAGCATGCCCCTGCTGGTCACCGTCATCGTCCACCTCGTCCTCGTCCTCATCGCCGGCGCCGTCGTAGTTCAACAAAGCTACAGCGGCAAAAAAAAGACCTTCGAAGCCTCCGCCGCCGACGCCAACGCCAACCGCCAAGTCGAACACCGCCTCCAAGTCGCGCGCCGCGGCGGCGCCTCCGGCGGCGCCAGCTCCCCCGTCTCCGCCAACCGCATCTACTCCACCGCCACCGGCGCCCTCGCCCTCCCCGAGATGCCCGACCTCCCCTCCCTCGGCGCCTCCGGCTTCGGCGGCTTCGGCAGCATGGGCGGCCTCGGCAACCTCTCCGGCGGCAGCATGTCCACCTCCCTCGGCAGCGGAGCCGGCCTCGGCGGCCGCGGCTTCATGTCCCTCTCCTTCCTCGGCTCCACCACCCAAAACGCCTCCGACATCGTCTTCGTCGTCGACGTCTCCCGCCGCATCATGGACCCCGCCCGCGGCGGCTTTCGCGCCTTCACCATCATCCGCGAAGAAATCATGCGCCTGGTCGGCCGCCTCCCCCCCTCGGCCAAATTTAACGTACTCATCTTCGAAGGCGGCGGCGACGCCAACGAACTCCGCATAAACCCCTTCCGCCCCGCCCTCGTCCCCGCCACCAGCGACCAGAAAAAAGACTTCTTCACCTGGATGACCCCGGTGAACTCCCAACTGGACTCCTACGGCATCGTCTCCGCCGCCACCCGCAACCCCTGGACCTACGAGGCCCCCCCGCCCGCCAGCGGCCTCGACCCCGACGTCGTCCCCCCCGGCGGGGCCC
>JBILUB010000163.1:0-6067 GCA_044371245.1 Opitutaceae bacterium | reverse complement strand
ACTCGGTCTGGCCATCAGCCTGCGCGGTTTGCTCGCGTGGACGCTGGGCGCCGCCGCCGCCGGCTACTTTGGCGGAGCGGCCTACTTCTGGTGGAAGCAGGAGCAAAGGCCCTACAACTTCGTCACCTACTCGGACGTCCTGCTCTGGCCCCTCAGCGCCGAGAAACGCCGCGAGGTGCGCGCCCTTCAGGGACAGGCCATGATCGCGGAGGCGAACGAAAACATGCGCGAGCAGCAGTGGGGCCGCGCCCTGATGAATCTGCGCATGGGTCTGGAGCGTTACCCGCGGGACCTGAGCGCGCGGTTAAAACTCGCGCAGCTTTTCCTCGCCAGTCGCCTGCGTGTCCGGGCGCAGGAGACGCTCATGGGCGGCCTCGAGCACGGCTGGCCGGGCCGGGCCTATCTGCAGGCCGCCATCGATGTCGCCGCCGCGGGAGAGGACCACGAGCTCGTGGTCGAGATTTGCGACCGGGCCCTGGCCTTGCACCAGGCCGAACGCCACTCCGCCGACGACCTTCGTTGGCTGGTGGAGCGTCGTATCCGCGCCCTGCTCGCCGACCGCCGGGGGGAGGAGGCGCTGAGTTACGCCGAGAACCACGGTGCCCCGCTCAATTCCCGGCTGCGGGCGGAGCTGCGGCTGCTCGCCCTGCTCGAGGCGGGACGCGCGGCCGACGCCGTGGTCGAGGCGGAAGCCCTGCGCGGCACGTCCCGTGACCAGCCCGAGATCCTCCGCCTCCACGCTCGCGCGCTGCGCGAGACCGGCCGTATCGATGAGCTGCGCCGGCTGCTGGAAGAAATCCGCGAGGGGGCCCCGGCCGATCCGGGCGCCCACCTGTTTTCCGTGATGCAGACCTTGCTCGCCGGCCGGGTTGCGGAGGGGCGCGCCTTGCTCGACGACTACGTTTTCCGCTTCGGAGGCACTCTGGGCAACTACGTGCTGGCGGCCGACGCCCTCGCGGAACAGTCCCTCTCCGCGGAGTTGGAAATCCTGCTGGCCGCCGCCGCCGAGCGCGGTCTGCGCGACTCCCGGCTGCAGCTCGCCCGCCTCCGGGTCTTTGTGGCCAAGGGTCGCTGGACCGAGTCGCTGCGCCTGATCGGCGATTTTCGCGCGATCCCCGGCCTCGACGCGGCGGCCACCGGTCTGCTCGACTTTTACCAGTATCTCGTCGCCGCGGCCGCCGACCCGGCCGACGGCGCCCAGTCGGGTTTCGTGACCTACATCCGCGAGCGGCAGCTCACCATGACGGCCTATCGGTTGGCGATCGAGACCTTGCGGGCGGCGGGTCGGGGAGATACCGCGCGCTCCGTCATCATTTTCGCGGAGGGCGTGTATCCATCGAATCGTTACCTCGCCCGGGTCCGGGTGGAACTGGACGAGCAGATCGCCGCCCGGCGCGCGGCCGAGGAGGCGGCGCGTCCTTCCGGCGCCCCGGCCGCGGCTTTCGCCGAGGCCGAGCTGTTTTTCTCCACCCTCGAGGAGCTGCTCTCGGACAAGGGACCCGAGGCCGCGCTGACCCTGTTGCGCGATTTGCGGCGCGCCGCCCCGGGCTGGATCGTCGCGGAGGACGAGCGGCTCGCCCGCCGCGGGCTCGAGATCGAGGCGCTGCGGGGCGATCTGCCTTCGCTCCAGGCCGCCGCTCGGCTCTACCTCAACGCCGACCGGGTGCGGATGGACTTCCTGCACGGCGTGATCGCTCGCAGTCATGCCGAGGGCCGGGCGGAGGAGGCGCGGGTGTTGCTGCAAGAGATCCTTCGGCGCGTGCCGGGCGAGCCGCTGGCGAGTGAGCGCATGGCGGTCTGGTTCCCCCCGCCCAAGCCCGAGGTGCCGGAGGAGCCCGAGGCCGTGTCTCCGCCGCCCGCGCCCGCCCCCGAGGCCTCGCGCTAGGCGCTGTCTTCAAAAGGAACCGGTACTTTGCTTCCGCCTCACGAAGCATCGGTTCATTTTGAAGACAGCGCCTGGGCGCCTCGCCGGCCCCGGGCTCGTCCGGGCGATCCCCTTCGAGGTTCGCTCGCCGCCCGACCTTTCGCGTTGCTCGCAGCGGGGCCGCGCCGTGTGCTGGCAGGCTTTCCCGATCCACTTCCCGTCATGGCGAAATCTTCCCAAGCCTCCTGGGGCGGCCGCTTCTCGGCCGGTCCCGCCGATCTGATGCTGCGTTTCAGCGAGTCCGTTTCCTTCGATCGGCGGCTCGCTCCCTTCGATATCGCCGGCAGCAAGGCCCACTCGGCCATGCTCGCGCATGTCGGCCTGATCTCGAAGAAGGAACGCGATGCGATCCATGCCGGCCTCGACCAGATCCTCGGTGAGATCGAAGCGGGCAAGTTTGTCTGGAGCACGCAGCTGGAGGACGTGCACATGAACATCGAGCAGGCCCTGACCAAGCGGGTGCCGGCCGCGGCCAAGCTCCACACCGCCCGCTCCCGCAACGACCAGGTCGCGACCGACATGCGGCTGTGGTTCAAGCATGCCTGTGGAGAGATCATGGCCCGTCTGCGGCTCGCCCAGCGCGCCCTGCTCGATCTGGCTGAGCGGGACGGCCAGGTGCTGATCCCCGGCTACACCCATCTTCAGAGGGCGCAGCCGGTGCTGCTCGGCCACCATTTGCTGGCCTGGATGGAAATGCTGGAGCGGGATCATTCCCGCTTCGCCGCCGTGGCCAAACATGCCAACTGGTGCCCGCTCGGGGCCGGCGCGATCGCCGGCACCACGTTGCCCATCGACCGGGAGTTCACCGCCCGCGCCCTGGGTTTTGTCGACGACAAAGGCCGGCCTCGCGTGACCCAAAACTCGATGGATACCGTGGCCGACCGCGACCTCTTCCTCGAGTTTGCCGCCGCCGGCGCGCTGTTCGGGGTGCACGTGTC
This sequence comes from Opitutaceae bacterium, assembly GCA_044371245.1. Classification (GTDB taxonomy): domain Bacteria; phylum Verrucomicrobiota; class Verrucomicrobiia; order Opitutales; family Opitutaceae; genus IMCC26134_A. The sequence goes on along the minus strand of JBILUB010000163.1, from coordinate 3,205 downwards.
GCGGATCGCCGAGGATCTGATTCTGTGGTCCAGCGCCGAGTTCAAGTTTGTCGAGTTGCCCGACGCGTTCTGCACCGGGTCTTCGCTCATGCCGCAGAAGAAAAATCCGGATTCCTGCGAATTGTTGCGGGGTAAATCCGGCCGTCTCGTGGGCAACCTCTCGACCTTGTTGACCTTGGTGAAGGGCCTGCCCTTGACCTACAACCGGGATCTGCAGGAGGACAAGCCGCCGGTGTTCGACAGTCTCGACACCGTGCTGCTCTGCGCGGAGGCCCTCGCCGGCACCTTGGCCGGGGCCGCGGTGCACGCGGACCGCTGTGCCGCCGCCGTCGCCGACCCGGCCCTGCTCGCCACCGATCTGGCCGACTATCTCGTCGAGCGCGGGGTGCCTTTTCGCGAAGCGCATCACGCCGTGGGCGCGGTGGTGAAGCTCGCGGAGCAGAAGGGTCTGCCCCTGGATCGGCTGGCCACCGCGGAGGTGAAAGCCTGTCACCCCGGCTACGGTGACGACTGGGCGACGGTTTTTGACCTCAAGCGGGCCATGGCCAAACGCCGAGGCACCGGCATGCCAGGACCGGCCCAGTTTAAAAAACAGCTGAAGCGCTGGGCTCGTCTGCTTGGGTAGACCGTCCGCCGCCGCCTTTTTGGGGGGGCAGCTGCCGAGCGGGTTTCCCGGCGGCTAGGGGTCGAGAAGTGTGCCCGTCGGTTGGAAGATGGGCCTCTCTCGGTTTATGGTTTTCACCGGGCGAGAAGCGCTTATGACAACATCCATGCCCCATTCCACCCGGCCGGAGTTTCTGCTCGTGGCTCCGGTGCACTACTGGTTGGCCAACGGTCTGGAAGAGGGCGCCAGTCTGGAGGCGGAGCGCTTGGGCTGCCGGCTCTGGATCGATGTGTTGCGGTTCACCGATCCCGGCGAGATCTGGAACCGCCACTCCGAGCTGGACGCCCGCCTGCACTGGGAGGGCGTTTTCGCCGGGCACATTTTTGTCTATCCGGATAGGCGGGCGCAGGCGCTCGCCCGGGCGCTCAAGGCGGCGGGTCGCCGGGTGATCCTGTTGCCAGACGGCCCGGAGGATCTGCCGACGCTGCGGGTGGATGGCGCCGCCGCGATGCGTGAGGCGGTGCGTCGTATCGTCGCGCTGGGGCGGACCCGGCCGCTTTATCTCGGGGGCAGTGCCCACAATTTCAGCGCCGATCTGCGGGAGCGGGGTTTTCGGGAGGGCATGGCCGCGGCCGGGCTGCCCCTCGATCCGGACCTGATCGCGCGGGCGGATTTTAAGGACGACGCGGCCGAGCGTGTCACCCGTGCCCTGCTGCAGCGCGGAGTGATGTTTGACGCGATCATCGCCGCCAATGATCGCAGCGCGCGTGGTGCCCTCAACGTCCTTCAGCAAAGGGGGCTTTCCACCGCGCAGATTCCGATCGTCGGGTATGATGACGAACAGCGGGCCCGCCACTCGGAGCCGCCGATCGCCACGTTCCGCTTTTCCGGCCATCGGGCCGGCGCCTTGGCGGTGCGCGCGCTTTTCGAAGCGTGGAAAAACGAAGGTCCGGTCGAGGGGCGGAACGTCGAGCCCGCGTTTGTCTGGAGGGAGTCGTTGGGCCGGGAGGCCGCGCTTCTGCCGGGCGAAGACGCCTCCGCCACCCTGTTGTCCCGACTAAGCTCCTCCGCCGGGCTGCTCGAGGTGGAGCGGCTGCGGGAGCTCGTCAAGGACCTGCTCGCGGCCGCACGGGAGGGGCGGCTCGCGGCCGCGCTGCGGGAGGTCGAGCCCGTCCTGGCCACGGGCGGGGGCGCCCCGGAGCTGGCGGCCGAGGTGTTTGAGTGGCTGCGGGTGCAGCCGGAGCTGGCCGCCTCCGCTTCGGCCCATGCGGCGGATTGGCTCGAGGCGGAGCGTTTCGCGTCCGCCGCCATGGGTCGGAGATTGGTCTCGCAGGCGGCGGAACGCGACTTGGACGCCGGGCTCGGGCGTCGTTTCCGGGCGCTGCTCGGCTCGGGAGAAGTGGGCGCGGAGGAGATCGCCACCGCGATGCTCCGCACCTTGCGCGAGCTGCGCCCCAAGGACTGCGCGGTCTGGCTGCGTGATTTTGACGAGCGGCCGGAGGAGACCGGCTCGCTTTACGTGTTTGAGGGCGGGTTGGACGAGGTACGGGTGCTCGCCGCCGACCTGCCCCCCCTGGCGGCGGCGGCCCGTTTCTCCGCCTTGGTGCGCGGCGCATCGTTCGGGCTGCACCCGATCGAGCGGAGCGGGCGACGCCACGCCTTGCTCCTGCTCGCCGGGCGCGCCGACGGGTTTTTCCGACCCGCGTCGTTCGGATACGAGGCGGGCCACCTGCTCGATGAACAGTTGCTGCGCCGCTCGCTGCTCGCGGCCCGCCGCACCGCGGACGAGGCCAATCGCGCCAAGAGTGATTTCCTCGCGAGCATGAGTCACGAGATCCGCACGCCGATGAACGGGGTCATCGGCATGACGGAGCTCGCGCTCGATCTCGCTCCGCCGGGCGAGCAGCGCGAGTTCCTGCGCTCGGCACTCAGCTCCGCCGACAATCTGCTCGCGATCCTGAACGACATCCTCGACCTCTCCAAGATCGAGGCCGGTCGGATGGAGTTGGAGAGCGCGCCCTTGTTTTCACGTGAATTGCTCTCCGCCGCCCTCGATCCGCTCGCCCTGCGTGCGGGGCAGAAAGGGCTGGAGCTCGCCTGTCGCGTGCATCCGGACACGCCGCCTTGTCTGCTCGGCGATGCGGGGCGTTTGCGGCAAATCGTGAACAACCTCGTGTCCAACGCGGTGAAGTTCACCGAAAAAGGCGAGGTCGTGGTGGAACTGCGGTCAGAGAAGCGGGAGTCGGGTCCTGTCCTGCTGCTTTCGGTGCGGGACACCGGCATCGGCATCCCGGAGCACCGCCGGATCCATTTGTTCAAGGCCTTCACCCAGGCCGATCCGTCCATCGCCCGGCGCTTCGGTGGCACGGGCCTTGGCCTGTCGATCAGCGCCAGCCTGGTGCGGCAGATGGGTGGACGGATCTCCGTCGAGTCGGAGGAGGGGCGGGGGAGTGTGTTTTTGGTCGAGCTGCCGCTGCGCGCGTGCGAGGCGCCGCCGCCGGACTCGACACCGTTTCTGCTCCCCGAGCCCAGCTCGCTCGCGGGCCGGCGCTGTCTGGTCGTGGACGACAACGCCACCAATCTGACCATCGTCACGGAGAT
>JBILUB010000334.1:0-3486 GCA_044371245.1 Opitutaceae bacterium | reverse complement strand
AACGCTTCGCCACCTCCTCCCGCGTCCCCTCTTTCCCAACGTAGGCCGCCACGATCCTCTCCCTTAAATCCAGCGATATCGGCTTCTTCATCCTGCCACCTTACCACCCTCCTCAGCGGCTACAACTATATTTGAAATGCTCTAGCCCGCCCGCTCGCGGGCGCTCCGCCCGCGCCCTTGCCATCCCGCCGCCGCCCGCACCTCCTCCCGGGCGTCCATGGCCATCAAAAAGTCCGACCTCTACTCCTCCCTCTGGGCCTCCTGCGACGAGCTGCGCGGAGGCATGGATGCCTCCCTCTACAAGGACTACGTCCTGTTCATGCTCTTCATCAAGTATGTCTCCGACAAATACGGGGACAGCGACGACTTCGCCCCGGCCGTCGTCATCCCGAAGGGCGCCAGCTTCCGCGACATGATCGCGATGAAGGGCCGCCCCGACATCGGCGACCGCATCAACAAAGAGGTCATCGCCCCCCTCGTCTCCGCCAACGAGCGCCTCGCCCGCTCCGACTTTCCCGACTTCGACGACCCCAACAAACTCGGCGAGGGCCAGGCCAAGGTCGACCGCCTCACCAACCTCGTCTCCATCTTCCAGAAGCCCGAGCTCGATTTCTCCCAAAACCGCGCCGACCACGACGACATCCTCGGCGACGCCTACGAGTATCTCATGCGGCACTTCGCCACCGAGAGCGGCAAGTCGAAGGGCCAGTTCTACACCCCCGCCGAGGTCAGCCGCGTCATCGCCCGGGTCATCGGCATCAGCCCGGCCAACTCCACCGCCTCCACCTCCGTTTACGACCCCACCTGCGGCTCCGGCTCCCTCCTCCTCAAGGTCGCCGCCGAGGCCGGCAAACCCATCACCCTCGAAGGGCAGGAGATGGACGTGACCACCGCCGGCCTCGCCCGGATGAACCTCATCCTGCACGACTTTCCCACCGGCCGTATCCAGCAGGGCAACACCCTCGCCGAGCCCAAGTTCAAGGACGGCGACCAGCTCCGCACCTACGACTACGTCGTCGCCAATCCGCCCTTCTCCGTGAAGACCTGGAGCAACGGCCTCACCCTCGGCGAGGACGGCTCCGGCGATCCCTACAAACGCTTCGCCTGGGGCCTGCCCCCGGCCAAGCAGGGCGACTACGCCTTCCTCCTCCACATCGTCCGCTCGCTCAAGGGCAGCGGCAAAGCCGCCTGCATCCTCCCCCACGGCGTCCTCTTTCGCGGCCACGCCGAGGGCGTCATCCGCCAAAACCTCGTCCGCTCCGGCCTTCTCAAGGGCATCATCGGCCTGCCCGCCAATCTCTTCTACGGCACCGGCATCCCCGCCTGCATCCTCGTCCTCGACAAGGAAAACGCCTCCGCCCGCCGCGGCATCTTCGTCATCGACGCCTCGCGCGGCTTCACGAAAGACGGCAATAAAAACCGCCTCCGCGAGCGCGACCTCCACCGCATCGTCGACGTGTTCACCCACGGTGAGACCCACCCCGGCTACTCGCGCCTCGTCCCGCACGACGAGATCGAGAAAAACGCCTTCAACCTCGACGCCCTCGCCGACACCTGGCGCGTCTGCCCCGACCTCCGCGCCGCCCTCTTCGCGCCCCTCCGCCCCGGCTACTACCAGCTCCACGTCACCCCCGCCGACCTCCGCGCCGCCATCCACGGCCACCCGCAGTTCTCCACCTTCCTCCAACAACTCCGCGACCACTTCGCCGCCTGGCGCGACCGCGCCGCCACCACCCTCCGCGAGTCCGTCCGCCTCGACTGCCTGCCCAAGCAGGTCATCCACGACCTCTCCGAAAACCTCCTCGCCCACTTCGAGCAGGCCCCCGGGAGCGCCAAGCCCCAGCTTGGCTCCTCCGCCCTTCTCGACCCCTACGCCGTCTTCCAGCACCTCATGGACTACTGGGCCGTGACGATGCAGGACGACGCCTACCTCATCGCCGCCGACGGCTGGGTCGCCGCGACCTCCCGCATCCTCGAAACCGACAAGAAAGGCCGCACCAAGGATCGCGGCTGGACCTGCGACCTCGTGCCCAAGCCCCTCGTCGTCGCCCGCTACTTCGCCGCCGAGCAAGCCGCGCTCGACGCGCTCCAAGCCCGGCTCGAAGCCGCCACCGCCCGCCTCGCCGAGCTGGAGGAAGAGCACGGCGGCGAAGACGGTTTCCTCGGTGCGCTCGACAAAATCGCCCGCCCCGAGATCAACGCCCGCCTCAAGGAGCTGAAAGCCGAAGCCGGGAACGCCGAGCTCCAGCTCGGCACCTCCGAAGCCGGGCAGGAGCCCGGCGCTCCCAGCGAAGAATCCGTGCTCCGCGAATGGCTCGACACCGCCGAGACCGAGGCCGCCCTGAAAAAGTCCGTCCGCGAGGCCGAGGCCGCGCTCGACGAGCAGGCGTATCAGAAATACCCTACGCTCACCCCCGCCGAGGTGCAGGCCCTCGTGGTGGACGACAAGTGGCTGGCGAGCCTCGCCGCCACCGTGCAAGGCGAGTTGGACCGCGTCGCGCAGACCCTCACCACCCGCATCCGCACCCTCGCCGAGCGCTACGCGACGCCGCTGCCCGAGTTGGAAGCAGAGGTCACCGCCCTCGCCGCCAAGGTGGACGCGCACCTGAAAAAGATGGAGGCCGCCCAATGACCCCTGGGAACGCCGAGCCCCAGCTCGGCCTTTCAGAAGTCCGCCAGTCGCCCGGCGCCCCGGGCCCACGCCCCGGCTACAAACAAACCGAGGTCGGGGTGATTCCGGAGGATTGGGAGGTGAAGCCGCTCGGCGACCTACTGAAAAAGGGACGGCTCGGCGGAAACTACGCCAACAACCCGACTCCTACTCGTTACCCGCTGATGAAGATGGGAAACCTTGGTAGAGGCGCATTCGATGTCTCCAAGGTCGAGTTCATCAAGGCCGGAACGACGCCGGAGCCGATTCACAAGCTCCGCTACGGCGACGTGCTTTTCAACACGCGCAACACACTGGACCTCGTTGGTAAGGTGGCGATGTGGCGGGATGAGCTTCCAGACGCATACTACAACTCCAACCTGATGCGGCTGGAGTTCCGCGAGGACCAGATTTCCGCGCCCGCCTACGCCAATGCGGCGCTCAACTCCTCCGTATCCGTTTCGCTCTTACGCGGGATGGCGACCGGCACCACGAGCGTCGCGGCCATCTACACGCGTGACCTCATAGGGCTTCCTTTCGCCGTTCCCCCGCTCCCCGAGCAACGCGCCATCGCGGAGGCCTTGAGCGATGTGGATGGGCTGCTGGGCGGGCTGGACCGGCTGATCGCCAAGAAGCGCGACCTCAAGCAGGCCGCCATGCAGCAACTCCTCACCGCTCAAACCCGCCTCCCCGGCTTCCACGGCGAGTGGAAAGCGGAGCGACTCGGAAATGTCAGTGACATGTCGAGCGGTGGCACCCCGCCGTCGTCGAATCCCGCCTACTACGACGGCAACGTGCCGTGGGTTTCGATCTCCGATATGACGAAAGGCGCAAAG
>JBILUB010000447.1:0-2595 GCA_044371245.1 Opitutaceae bacterium | reverse complement strand
AAATGGTTCGACGGCAACTCGGCCGTTGGCTGGGTCCGTATTTCCGACGTGACAAGCTCCGGCATGTTCCTGACCGAAACCACGCAGCGGCTTTCTCGGGTTGGCATCCAAAGCAGCCGTCCGGTTTCAATCGGCAATCTCATCATGAGCATCTGCGCCACGGTCGGACGACCGATCATCACGCGCATTGATGTCTGCATCCATGACGGATTCGTCGTTTTCGATGCTCCTCAGGCCAACCAAACCTTCCTGTATTACTTTCTCAAATACATTGAGCCGGACTGGGCGAAGCACGGGCAAACCGGCTCGCAGATGAATCTAAACACCGGCCTCATCAACCGAACCTCCATCCACCTGCCCCCGCCCGCCGAGCAAACCGCCATCGCCGAGGTCTTGAGCGAGATGGACGCGGAGCTGGAGGCCTTGGAGCGCCGCCGCGAAAAGACCCGCGCCCTCAAGCAGGCCATGATGCAGCAACTCCTCACCGGCCAGATTCGCCTCGTCTGACGGCAAGCGATTCGCAAAAACACTCATCGCAATCACGATGATTCCCGACTGGAACAGCGCCGCCGTCCTGCCACCGATCCGCCCCGGCCAGCCCGGGCACAGCCCCGACCGCTCGCCCTATCGCGTTTCGCTCGTCGCCGTGGTGGAGCGCTTCGCCACCTCTCCTGAACGCATCCTCGTCCTCCGCGGGCTCCTCGCCTACCGCGCCGCGCTCAGTCTTACCCCTATCGCGGGCGGTTTCCAGTGGCTCGACGGCAGTTTCATCGAGCACAAGGAGGCGCTGGTCGGCGAAGCGCCGAAAGACGTCGATGTCGTCACCTTTTATCAGCTGCCAGATGCCACGGTTCAGGACCAACTCGTCGCCGCCTACCCCACGCTCTTCGATCATGGCCACGTCAAAAAAACCTACCTTGTCGATGGCTACACCCACCAAATCGGGCTTTCTTTGGAGGCCTTCGACGTGAGGCAAATTTCTTACTGGTATAGCATGTGGTCGCATCGCCGAGATGAGAAATGGAAAGGTTTTGTCCAGGTGGAGCTCTCCTCCAGCGAAGACCTAGCCGCGCTCGCGCTGCTCGACCAAATCGAGCGGGAAGGAGCCACCCGATGAACCACGACGAATACCTCTTCCTCGCCTCGGAGGTCAGCGAGTTGGAATCAATCCTCGCGGAAATCCCCAAGGCACGAGTCATCGACCGTCGCAGCTTCGAGACCCGGCTCAAGAACGCAAAAGAAGCCTTGGCCAAGATCGACCCGACGCTGCTACCCAAAAAGGCTCGGCTCACCTTCCGCGGCACGCCGGTCTTCGGCAGCCACGGCATCGCGGCGGATTTCGCCACCAAGGCATCGAGCGCGTTCACCGATGCGTTCTCCGCCATCGTTGCCGGCATCTCGGAAAACCTCCGCTACATGGGTCCAATCCCGGATAAGCAGAGAAACCAGCTTATCATCACGGGCACGGCCATCGGATCATTCGGTTTCGAGTTTGAGTTGCCCAAGCCCCCGGCGCCTCCCGATCCGAAACAGTCCGAGATCGACCTCGGCGTGCCGCAAAACACCGAGGTCGCGATGCAGAAGTTAGAAGCCCTGTTCCGGGTGGCGTCCGAAGGCAGCGACGACGACCTCTCCGAACTCGTGGACGAGCTGCATCCGCGCGCGGTTAAAAAAGTCGCCGAATTTCTCGAATACGTCTCGGAGCAAAACGCATGGTGCGGGCTAGAGTTCAACCACTCGACCTTCCGCTTTTCGGGTAGCGAACAGGTGAAGAATTCCGCCGAGCGCCTGAACGCCGACAACATCAAGGAGACGACCGAGGAGTTCACTGGTCAGATCATCGGCGCGTTGCCCGTTGGCCGGACATTCGAGTTCAAGCTCACGGACCAAGAAGGCGTGTTGAGAGGAAAAGTCGGCCCCGAGATCGACGATCCTAATGTTCTAAATCAGCGCTACCTAAACCGACCCTCAGTTATTACTCTAAACGTAGTTCAAGTCGGTCAGGGGCGTCCTCGATACTCCCTCCTAAACTTTGATGGGATTAAAATCCTCGATACGTCCCCATGATGTTACGCCCACGACGGCATCCGCAGCCTGTCCGTGCGCTGTCCTTCAACAAGATAACGCAACCTGCGCCCGAGTAACTAACGCGATGTTACCGCGGGGAAGTCTTCCCTAAACAGCACCAAAAGAGACCGCGTCACCATGCCCGACCAACCCCGCTCCGAACGCCGCACCCAAAACCGCGTCGTCGCGCTGTTCACGGGCCAGCTCGGCTACCGCCACCTCGGCGACTGGAGCAAACGCGCCAACAACCGCTGCATCGAGGCCGACCTCCTCGGGGACAACCTCCGCTCACGCGGTTACGCGTCCGCCCAAATCTCCGCCGCCCTCCGCAAGCTGGAGGTCGCGGCCGATCCCACCGGCACCACGCTCTACCAGGCCAACCTGCGGGTGTATCAGCTTCTTCGCTACGGCGTGCCGGTCCAGGTCGCGGTCGGGCAGCCGCACGAGACGGTTCATTTCGTCGATTGGGCGCGGCCGGAGCGCAATGATTTCGCCCTCTCCGAGGAGGTCACGCTACGCGGCGGCCAC
>JBILUB010000057.1:0-10183 GCA_044371245.1 Opitutaceae bacterium | reverse complement strand
CGGGGAGGGCGGAGCTCGCTCGGCGCCTGGCGATCCGGCTGGCCTCCAATTCGCAACATCCGGTGGCGCGGGCAATCGCCTCGCTCGCCGGAGAGGCGGCCCTCTCCTCTCCGGTAGCGGAGGCGCGGGAAGTGCCCGGGCGCGGGCTGCGGGGCGTGCTCGAGGGTCACGAAGTGCTTTTGGGATCCGCCGTCTGGCTGGAGGAGAATGGCGTGCGTGTCGCCGGCTTCGAGGAGGCCGCGGGTCGGCGCACGGTCTTCGCCGCGCTCGACGGTCATGCGCGGATCGCCTTTGCGCTGGGTGACACGGTACGCCCCGAGGCTCGCGAAGTGGTCTCCGCGCTCGCCGCCATCGGGGTGACGCGAGCCCTGCTGCTCACCGGTGATCACGAGTTGGCGGCGCGCTCGGTGGCCGCCTCCGTCGGACTGGGAGAGTGGCGGGCGCGTTGTCTGCCGGAGGAAAAACTCGCCGCCGTCCGCGCGCTCCGCGCGGAGGGACGCCGGGTGCTGGTGGTGGGTGACGGCGTGAACGATGCGCTCGCGCTCTCCGGGGGCGATTTGGGCGTGGCGTTGAACCATTCCGGAGCTCACATCGCGGTGCAAACGGCGGACGTGGCGCTGTTGCACGACCGCCTCCGGAACCTGGTCGATTTTCTCCGCATCTCGCGGCGCGCGCTTGGACTGGTGCATCAAAACCTCCTCGTGGCCGGCGTCTTTATCGTCGTCAGTCTGGTGCTGACCGCGCTGGGTCTCGTCGGTCCGCTGGCCGCCGCGTTCCTTCACGAGGCCGGGGCGTTTTTCGTGCTGATAAACAGCTCCCGGTTGCTTCGGCACGAAACTTGAAGCTCTTCCAAAAGTCTCCGTTTCCCGCCGCCATGAACTCCACCTCGTTTCGGTTCCTCGTCCTGGTTTTCGCCCCCTTCGTCTGCTTCGCGGTCCCCGAACGGCCGGCCTTGCTGGATGGTCCGGTGCCGATTTTTCCCCCGGGCTTGTTTTCCTCTCCTCTGACCAGCGGCCACGCTCTCGTCCTTTGTACGATCGACGACGCCGGCTTGGTCATCGATCAGTGGACGCTCGATTCCAGTCACGAGGCTTTTGCCGCGGAGTCGGAGTCGGCCTTGGCGGCCTGGTCCTACGCGCCGGCCGCTCCGGGCGCGCCCGCCGCGCCCTGGCCGCGGATCGACGTGGTGCAGTTTGATTTTTCCCGCAGCGGCCATATCACCGCCGCGACCCATCGCGACGCGGCCGCGGCCGCCTTCCCCGCCGCCCGCCCGGCCACCGCGAGGATCGAGGATCTGCCGCTGTGGCCCGCCGCCAAGCTGACCCGTCTCGAGGGTCGGCCGCCGCCCCCTCCGGCGGGTACGCCCGCGGGTGAGGTGCGGTTGGAGTTTCTGGTCGATCGTTCCGGCCGGGTGCGTGTGCCCGTGGTGCTCGAAGCAACCCAGGCGGCCCATGCACGGGCGGCGGTTGCCGGCGTGTTGGCCTGGAAGTTTAGCCCCTTGCCGACTGATCTGTCGGCCCCGGCGGTGCGGGTGCGTTGGAGTTTCCGCTTCCCCGCTCGGGATTGAGTGTTGGGCGCCGGGGCGCGGGGCGACCTGCTTTCGTAGCTCCCGGAACGGGGCTGGTATGGCGGATGCTGGGAGGGCGGTCCCGGTGTCCGAACAAAGCTACTTCTCTCATCCGCCGCCCGCGCGGCCCAGCTCGTTGACCATCAGTCAGCGGGTCTTTGCCCGACTGGTGCATCCGCCCAAGCACCCGCGGTCCATCTCCGCCCTGATCGTCATCTTGATCTGCGCCTTGATCGCCTGGGTGTACATCGCCTCGGAGGGAGAGTTCTCGCGCCAAGCTTTCTATATCATCCCCATGATTCTGGCCGTGAGTTGGCTGGGGCTGTGGTGGGGCCTTTCGGTCGCGTTGTTTAGCGCGGTGATTCGCTTCTACGGTGACGTCGCCTTCGCCGGTGTGGAGATCTCGAACAATGACGCGTTCTATGCCGCGGTCGCCAACCGGCTGAGCCTGCTGCTGGTCAACTTCGTGGTGATTCTCGTCATGCACGAGCTCTATCAACTCACCCGCCAGCTGGAGGAACGGGTGCAGGCCCGGACCACGGCCCTGCGGCAGGCGGTGGAGGCCCGGGAGCGCCTGCAAACCAGCCTTTTCGAAGCGGGTCTGCGCGAGCGTAAGGCGATCGGACGCGATCTCCACGATGGCCTCGGCCAACACCTTACCGCCACCGCGATGGCTGCCAGCATATTGACCAAACGGCTTGCGAGTAGGGAGGATCCGCTCGCGGCCGACGCCCGCGAGGTCGAGTCCTTGATCAAGGCCGGCATCGACCAGTCACGCGGCATCGCACGCGGCCTCCTGCTGGAGACCGTGCGCCCGGATGAGCTTTTTTCCGAACTGGAGGAACTGGCCGCGAGTGCCACGCACCAGCATCGCACGCCCTGTGCCTTGACCGCCGAGGGCAGCCCGGAGCGGCTGGATGTGAACGTCGCCTCCCACCTCTTCTACATCGCTCGCGAGGCCTTGCGAAACGCGCTGCGGCATGGCGGAGCCACCCGGATCGCGATCCATTTCAGCGTGGGACGCGCCCTCGCCGCGCTCACCGTCACGGACAACGGTCGCGGCCTGGCGGCAGCGCCGGGCGCGGGCTCGCCTCCCGATGCCCCGACAGCGGGCCCCAGGGTCGGGGGCATGGGTCTGCACATCATGTCGCAGCGTGCCGAGCTGATCGGCGGCAAGCTGCAGGTCGGCGCCGCTCCCGGGGGCGGCACCCGCGTCGACTGCCGTGTACCGCTCGGCGCCTCCGCCTGAGCCCGGACCATGTCGCGCGAACCGACTCGCGTCTTCATCGTGGACGACCATCCGCTGGTCCGCGAGTGGTTGAGCAATCTGTTGCTGCAGACCGGAGATCTGGTCGTGTGCGGTTATGCCGGCGACGGCCGGGAGGGTATCGCGGCGATGCGGACGGAGCCCCCGAAAGTCGCCATCATCGACCTCTCCCTGCAGGATTCCTCCGGCATCGATCTGATCAAGGACCTCGGCGAGCAGTTGCCCGCCGTCAGGGTCGTCGTCCTCTCGATGCACGAGGAGATGGTCTACGTGGAGCGGGCTTTTCGCGCCGGGGCCAAAGGCTATGTCACCAAACGCGAGGCCACCGAGCAGATCATCGAGGCGGTCCGCGAAGTCGCCGCCGGTCGGGTCTACGCGAGCCGCCCCATGCTCGCTCGTCTCGCCGAGCGCATGGTCGGTCGTCCGCTCGCCGGCTCGGTCGAGGAGCTCAGCGACCGGGAGTTGGAGGTCTTCACCCGCATCGGTAGCGGGCACAGCACCCGGCGCATCGCCGACGAACTCAATGTCAGCATCAAAACCGTCCAGGCCTACTGCGCGCGGATCAAGGAAAAGCTCGGTTATGAGGACGGCATCGAGCTGATGCGCAACGCGGTCCGCTGGGTCGACCGTAACGACGGGTCTGTGTAGGGCCGCGCCCTACGCGAGATTTCGCCCCCCACCGATGGACGCTTCGCCGTCCCATCGCCTATAGTCGGGAGATGCCGCGCCACCCGAACACGAACGCTCTTGGTTGCGTTTGTCGTGTGCGGAAACCGGCGGCGAGTCGTTGCTTCCGATGAGTCTTGAGCGCCTGATTTTCGAACGAGCCGACGCACGGCCAGAGCTGGGAGCGGCCTACTTGATCAGTGCGGTTCACCTCGACGTCGCCCGTCGACAGATTATCCGGGAGAGCCACGTGTTTGTGCCCGCGGAAAATGTGCACCGCCACGAAATCGTCTGTCTCCCCGCGCCGGCTGAGTGCACTTTGGAGCAGGCCTGTGACTTGGCGCGCGAGGCCACGCGGGGGCTGCTACACCGTTTTCTCGAGGCCCGGATCTCCAACTCCCGCTGGCACCCAGCCCACTCCCGGACCTTGATTCTGAGGCGCCTCGACACCCACCCCTTCCACGAACTCCTGCTGGCGGGCGGTTTTCGGGAAGAGCTTTGGTCCATCCAGGACTGGACAACCTCAGGTAGCCTGCGCAGCGAACTGGCCAAGGTCGCCTCCTACCACTCCGACCACGCGGAGACGGAGCTTTTTGCCCGTATTTTTAGCGCGCAGCAGGCCGGCCCTCAGGCGGCGCTTTGAGCGCACGCGCGCTCGGCGCCCGGAGGGCGGGGCGGAGTGGAAACGGTCCTTGGGTTGAACAAACTCGGACGGCTAATCCGTACCGTTGAATTCCGCTTGAGCGATGCCCGCGTGGGTGCCCGCGGACTGACCGGGGCACATCGGGTGCTGGGGCGGGTGGCGCGGGGGTCGTGCCCTCTTGGATCCCTTCCACCCGCTCTCCCTTCACTCCCTTTCCTCCGGTTCACCCGTGAAATCCCGCTCCGTTGTTTTTGTCGTCGTCTTCGTGCTACTCGCGGGCGCGGGCTTCTTGATCTGGGGCAAGACCCGGCCAGAAACCCCGGCCGGTCCCGCCCAGGCCGGCGCTCCCGGTGCCGGCAAGCCGTCGGCCGATCCGAAGCGTCCGCCTGCTCCGCCCCTCGCGGTGAGCGGCATCAAGCTCGCCTACGTGCCTTTTGCCGAGGTGATCAACGCGAGCGGCACGCTCCGCGCCGAGGAGAGTATCGAGCTCCAGGCCGAGTTAAACGGCAAGGTGATCGCCCTGAACTTTAAGGAGGGCCAGCGGGTCAAAAGCGGCGAAGTGCTGGTCAAGATCGACGACTCCTCCCAGCAGGCCAGCCTGCGCCGGGCGCGGGCCCGTCGCGATCTGGCCCAGCTGCGGGAGCAACGCCTCGCCCGTCTGGTCGCCGAGGGTGGCGTGAGCCAGCTCGAGTTCGACGAGGCCCGCGGCGAGCTCGCGGTCATCGACGCCGAGATCGACGTGATCCGGGCCGAACTGGCCAAGACCGAGATCCGCGCGCCCTTCGACGGGGTGGTGGGTATCCGCTTCATCAGCGTCGGAGCCTACGTCAACCCCGCCACGCGCATCGCCACGCTCCAGGGCATCGCCCGCCTCAAGGTGGATTTCTCCGTCCCCGAGCGCTACTCGACGCTCGTGCGCGCCGGCGCGCCGGTCAGCTTCGAGGTGGCCGGCGGAAACGCCATCTACACGGGTGAAGTTTACGCGGTCGAGCCCCGCATCGACGTATCCACCCGGACCGTACTGCTCCGGGCCCTCTGCGATAATCCCGAGGGGCAGCTTCTGCCCGGGACTTTCGCGCGGGTGCGCTACGAGGTGAGTCAGGACTCCCAGGCCCTGCTGGTGCCCGCCATCGCCGTCGTCTCCGGCCTCGAGGAGCGCCACGTCTTTGTGGAGAAGGAGGGCGTGGCCCGTCGCGTCGTCGTCGTCACCGGTGCGAGGACGACCGGGGAGGTGCAGATCCTCAAGGGCCTGGCGCCGGGCGATGTCGTGATCACCTCCGGCATCCAGCAACTCCGCTCGGGGCTGGCGGTCGCGGTCCGCCTCGCCCCGCCTTCCGCCACCTCCTGAGCGTCGAGGTCCCGTCATGTCACTCGCCTCCCTCAGCATCCGTCGTCCGGTTTTCGCCGGCGTCCTTTCCGTCGTGATCATGCTCATGGGCGGGCTCGCCGCGATGCGCCTCGGGGTGCGCGAGTACCCCGCGGTCGATCCGCCGGTCGTGACCATCATCACCACCTATTCCGGCGCGAGCGCCGAGGTGGTCGAATCGCAGATCACCGAACCGATCGAGGCCGCGGTCAACGCCGTCGCCGGCATCTCGAGCCTGATCTCCATCAGTCGCGAGGGCTCCAGCCAGATCCGCATCGAGTTCGACCTCGACGTGAACCTCGAGGCCGCCGCCAACGACGTCCGCGACCAGCTGGGGCGCGCCGCCCGCTCCCTTCCGGCCGACGCCAATCCTCCGATCGTCAACAAATCCGACGCCGACTCCTCGCCCTTTTTCGGCGTGGTCGTCAGCAGTCAGACGCGCGGCCTGCTCGAGTTGTCCGCCTACGCCGACACGCTCCGCGAGCGCCTGCAGACCGTGCCGGGCGTCAGCAACATCGATCTGGTCGGCGAAAAACGCTACGCCATGCGCCTCTGGATGGATCCCGCCCGGCTGGCGGCCTATCGGCTGACTCCGCTGGAGGTCCGGCAGGCCTTCGCCCGGGAAAACGTGGAATTGCCCTCCGGTCGGGTCGAGGGCGAGAGCGTCGAGTTGACCGTGCGGACCCTCAGCCGTCTCTCGACCGTCGAGGAGTTCAACCGCGTCGTGCTCAAGCGGGACGGCGACCAGATCGTGCGTTTCGGCGACGTGGGTTATGCCGAGCTCGCGCCCCAGAATCTCCGCACCAGCCTGAAGGTCGGCACCCAGCCCATGGTGGGCGTATATGTGCGACCCCAGCCGGGGGCCAATCAGATCGACATCTCGGACGCCCTTAAACGCCGGCTCGCAATCATCGAGCGCGACAAGCCCGCGGATATCGAACTGCAGATTGCGTATGACAATACCAACTACGTGCGAAAGGCGATCCACGAGGTCGAGGAAACGCTCTTCATCGCCTTCGGCCTCGTCGTCGTGGTCATCTTTCTCTTCCTGCGGGACTGGCGCAGCACCCTCATCCCGGTGTTGTCGATCCCGGTCTCGATCATCGGCGCCTTCGCGATCATGGCGGTGGCCGGTTTCTCGATCAACGTGCTCACCCTGCTCGGGCTGGTGCTGGCGATCGGTCTGGTCGTCGACGACTCCATCGTGGTCCTGGAAAACATCTTTGCCAAAATCGAGCAGGGCATGCCGCCCCTGCAGGCCGGCATCGAAGGCACGCAGGAGATCTTCGTGGCGGTGCTATCGACCACGATCGCCCTTTGCGCCGTGTTCATGCCGGTGGTGTTTCTGGACGGGCTGACGGGAAAGCTCTTCCGCGAGTTTGGAGTGGTCATCGCCGGCGCGGTGATGATCTCGGCCTTCGTCTCGTTGACCCTGACGCCGATGTTGAGCGTGCGTCTGCTTCGCCCGCACACCGGCGCTTCGGGCTTTTACGCCCGCACCGAGCCCTTTTTCGCCGGGCTGACCCGCGTCTACGAGCGAAGCGCGGGCTGGTTTCTGCGCCGCCCTTGGCTGGCCCCCGCGGTCCTGGTGCTTTCCTGCGTGGGCATCGTGATCAGCCATCGGGCCCTGCCGCGCGAGTTGACCCCGCTCGAGGATCGGGGCCGCATTTGGGTGCGCAGCACCACGCCGGAGGGAGCCTCCTTCGACTACACGGTAAACTATCTGGACGATCTCACCGCCGCCGTGCGGGAGCATCTGGGCGACGAGATGCGAGTGACGATGACCCAGGCGCCCGCCGGCGGGCCCGGCGGCACCGGTCCGGTCAACGCGGGATTCGTGCGTGTCTTCCTGAAAGATCGCGACGAGCGGAAACTCTCCCAGCAGGAGATGGCCGCGCAGTTACAACGAGTCATCCGTCCCTTCACCGGAGCGCGCACAGTCGTCACCCAGGAACCCTCCATCGGGGAACGACGGGCCGCCGGCTTTTCCGCCCAGCTCGTGATCCAGGCCTCGAACCTCGGGCATTTGGAGGAGGTGCTTGATCGTTTTCTCGAGGACGCGCGCAAGAACCCGGTGTTCTCCTTTGTCGACACCGACCTTAAGTTCAACCGCCCGGAGATTCGTGTGACGATCGATCGCGACAAGGCGCAGAATCTGGGCGTCTCCGCCGCGGACATCGCCTCCACGCTCCAGGCCGCGCTCAGCGGCCAGCGCTTCGGCTACTTCATCCTCGACGGCAAGCAGTACGAGGTGATCGGGCAGCTCGTGCAGGAGGAGCGTTCAAAGACGAGCGATCTCGGGGCGATCAACGTGAAGGCGGCAAATGGCGAGGTCGTCCCGCTCGACAATCTGGTGACGCTCGAGGAGACCAGCGGTCCGCCGCAGCTGTTTCGCTACAACCGCTACGCCGCCGCGACCGTCTCGGGCACGCTCGCTCCGGGCTACACTCTCGGCCAAGGGATCGACGCGCTGCGGGAAAGCGCCCAGCGGGTGCTGGATGAGCGCTTCGTGACCGAACTGACCGGCGACTCGCGCGATTTTGAGGAGAGCTCCAGCAGCCTGGGTTTTGTCTTCGTCCTCGCCGTGGTGCTGATCTACCTGGTGCTGGCGGCGCAGTTCGAGAGCTTCCGGGATCCTTTCACCATCATGCTGACGGTGCCGCTGGCGCTGGCCGGAGCGCTCGCGACGCTCTGGCTTTTTGGGCAGACCCTAAACCTTTTCTCCCAAATCGGTCTGATCATGTTGATCGGCCTGGTCACGAAGAACGGCATCCTGCTGGTCGAGTTCGCGAGTCAGCGGCGCGCCGCCGGCCTGGACCCGGTGGCGGCGATGAAGGAGGCCGCGACCGCGCGATTCCGGCCGATCTTGATGACCTCCGCCTGTACGATCCTCGGCGTCTTGCCGATCGCCTTGGCCCTGGGCGCCGGAGCCGAGAGTCGGGTGTCGATGGGCATCGGCGTGATCGGGGGCCTGATCGTGGGCACCGTGCTCACCCTTTATGTGATCCCGGCTTTTTATCTGCTCCTCGCTCCTCGGGGGAAGGCTCCTCCGCCCGCGGGGGGCACGGGCGAGGGCGAGAAGGTCGTGGCGTCCGAGGCCCCTCAGCCGGCGGGTGTGTAGGTGGTTTTTTTGAGCCCCTTGCCAAGCAGCGCGCGAAAGGCGGCCAGATCCTTGACCGCGCCCAGGGCGATGAGCTGGCGGGCGAGATTGCCGACCGCCGTGCCCTCGAGCGCAAAGCTCACCACGGGCAGACCGCAGGCGTCGGCGGTCGCCTGGCAGAGCAGACGATTCTTCGAGCCGCCGCCGACGATGAGCACCCGTTTGAAGGTGCGGCCTGACATGCGTTCGAACGCGGTCTTGGCGTCGGCGTGGCCTCGGCCGAGCGAGGCGCAGATGAGGCGCACGTAGGCGGCGAGGTTTTTGGGGGGAGACAGCCGACGCTTTTTCAGGTGTGCGTCGATCGCGGCCTTCATCGATCGCGGATTGGCGAAGGCGGGGTCGGTGACCTCAAGCAGAGCGGCAGGTGCGGGCAGTTTCGCCGCCGCCGCGATCAGCCGGTCCCAGTCCGCATCCGACCGGGGCCGGGAGGAAAAGTCCTTCAGCGTGCCCTCCAGCAGCCAGAGTCCGATCACGTTGGTCAAGGGACGGTAGCGACCGTCACCGATGCGTTCATTGGCCACGCGGGCGGCCAGGGCCTCTTCCCCAACCAACGGGGTGTCGCTCTCGTAGCCGACGAGCGACCAGGTGCCGGAGCTCAGGAACAAATCGTCGCCGTCGGGCGCGGCGGGCATCGCGTCGTAGGCGCAGGCCGTGTCATGGCCGGGCACCGCGATCACCCGCGTCTTTTCCAGCCCGGGGAAGCCGCGGACCCGCCCGAGCGGTGTGCCGGCCAGCACGGGAGCGGTGAACCAGTGCGCCGGTATGCGGAAGTGGTCGAGGGCGGCGCGTGACCACCCGGTGGAGTGTACGTCGAGCAGTTGCGAGGTGCTGGCGATCGTGAGCTCGTTGGCCATGCGGCCGGAGAGCAGGAAGTTGAAGTAGTCCGGCAGATAGAGGCAGCGGGTGGCGAGATCGGCCACGGCGGGGCAGGAGGAGAGGGTCTCCTCCAGTTGCAGGGAGGTGTTGTAGAAGACGTTCGGGATGCCGGTGGCGGCGTAGATGCGCTGCAGCGCGGCCCGGGTGTTGCCGAGGCGCTTCAGGCCGGGCTGCGTGCGGGAGTCTCGGTAGGCGTGGACTGGATACACGATGCGCCCGGTGTCGTTGACCAACACGTGGTCCACGCCCCAGGTATCGACCCCCACCGAGGCGAGGGCGGCGCCTTTCGGCAGGGCGGCCAGGGCGGCGCGCAGGCCGGTCTGGATCTGCTCCCAGAGTCCAGCGACGTTCCAGTAGTCGTGACCACCGGCGCTTTGGAAAGCGTTGGGGAAACGGTGCACTTCCCGGAGTGCCAGCTTTTGGTTTTTCCAGGTGCCGAGGATCACGCGACCGCTGGTCGCACCGAGATCGACGGCGGCGAGATGGAGGAGGGAGGGCATGGGGAGGGAGCGCGCTGGGCGGGTCGGGAGAGAAAAACGGAGGAGCCGGCGAATCTACCAAAATCCTTCGGGCCCGGCGGACCGGGAGCCGGGCGGTCTTTACCGGGGCCCGAGTAGGGGAAAATGGCCCTTGACCGG